>NZ_CALLZT010000092.1:0-23104 GCF_937858515.1 uncultured Gordonia sp.
GCAGGAGCGCGATGGCGTTCTCGCTGAACTGGTTGATGTCCTTGGCGTTCATGGTGACCAGCACCGGCTGCAGACCGTTGAACAGGCGCGTGATGTCGAACGAGGGCACCGTCCGATCGGTCGGGACGTGGCTGACCCGCCGGCCGTCCTGCTCACCCGGCCGGACATCCACGTACCGGACACCGGTCAGGTTCTGGTACTTGATGGCCAGCGTCGTGGTGTCGGTGATGGTGTGGTCGCTGTCGAGCGTGAACTCCACATGCGCCAGCGGCTTGGACTTGTCGGCCCCTTGCGTGAGTTCCACGCTGGTGACCTTGCCGACCCGCTTACCCCGGAAGCGCACGTCGCCGTTCGGGTGCAGACCCGACGCGTCGGTGAAATCGGCACTGTAGCTATGGGTTTTCACGTCGACCGGGTTACGCATCGCATTGATCACCAGGATGAACAGCAACACGGTGAGCACGCCGACGACGGCGACCTTGGAACCGGTCTTGAGGTTTTGTACTCGTGGTGAGGACATGTCAGTTACCCCTTCCCGATAGTCCGGTGGTCTTCTGCTGGGCCTTCTTCTGGGCGGGGGCCGTCTTCTTCTTGTTGCCGGCGGCGTAGTTCCTGCCGGGCAGCAGTCCCACGCTCGCCAGTGTCTGGGACAGCGAGGGCATCGAATCGAGTACCAGCCTCAACTGCAGCGCCTGCTCTCCGGGAGGGCCGGCGAACGTGCTCTGCAACTTGTTCACCGCGATGGTGAGTTTGGACATCGTCTTCGGTCCGCCGAGAAGTCGCGGGCCCTCGTCGACGAATACCTTGATCGAGTTGACGAACGGGGTGAGTTCGGTGCTGTGCGAGCCGAGCAATTTGCCGGCCGCACCGAACAGTCCGTCGGCGGCCACGGTCAGCGAATCGTTCATCAGTTTGTGGTAGGCCTCGTCGACACCGCGGGAGCCGTCCGGCATGCGGTTGAAGACACTGTTGGTGAGTGCGTCCAGACCGCGCAGGGTCTCCTTGTTGGCCTCCGGGAACACATCTGTGATGTCGTTCATCTTGGCCAGCAGGGTGCTCGGCAGCTGCTTCTGTGTGCGAGCGACGTTGTCGCTGATGACGATCATGGTCTCGATCAGCGGGGCGAGCCCGGTCGCGTACTGGGTGACCTTGTCGAGGGTGGCGATCATCTCGCGGGACAGGGTTCCGTCCACCACGGTCGAACCGTGTTCGATCATCGTCGACATCGTGAAGTCGGGTACGTCCGCCCGCGACAGCGTCTGTCCCGCCCGCAGCGGCGATCCACCGGGTTTGGCGATCAGGTTGACCGCGGTGATGCCGAAGTAGTTGGCCGGACGGTAGTCGATGTCGACGGCGTCGGTCAGACTCTTGATCGCCTCGTCGGACAGCACGATCTTGAGTTTCACCGTGTCCGGAGCGGTGGCGTCGACGCTCTTGACGACGCCGACCTCGGCCCCACGCAGGAGCACCTTGCTCTTGGTCTTCACGCCGGGACCCAGCGCCGGCACGACGAGCTGCAATTCATTGCCCGACGGAGCAGTGATCCGCGGATACAGCACGGCGGTGGCCACGATCGAGATCACAACGATCGCCGCGGCGATCAGACCGGCGACGGTCAGCGCCCGGTTCTGTGTGGTACCGGAACCGCGGATGAAGTCTTGATTGGTGAGCTTTGCCACGTCATCCCCTGAATGGAAGGGGCGGGTTGAGGCCCCAGATAAGCACGGTCATAAGGAAATTGAGCAGAACGATGGCGACGAGGCTGGCCCTGATAGCCCTGCCGGAGGCCGCTCCCACGCCCGCCGGTCCACCGCTGGCGAAATAGCCGTAGTAGCAGTGGATCAGGGTGACGATGGAGCAGAAGATCAACGTCTTGGCTATCGAGGCGAGCAGGTCCTGCCATGTGACGAATTGCGCGAAGTAGTGATCGTAGGTACCGGCGGGCTGATCGTGGAACGTTTTCACGATGATGCCGCCGGTGATGAAGCTGATCACCAGGGCCAGAACGTAACTCGGCAGCACCACGAGCATGCCGCCGACGAGCCGCGTACCGACGACGAACGGGATGGCGCGCAGGCCCATCACCTCGGTGGCGTCGATCTCCTCCGAGATCCGCATCGCGCCGATCTCGGCGGTCATCCGGCAGCCGGCCTGGGCTGCGAATCCGATGCCCGTGATGATCGGGGCGACGACGCGGATGTTGCCGAACGAGCTGATGATTCCGGTCAGTGCGCCGAAGCCGAGCAGGTCGAACGCCATGAACGCCATGATCGCGACCACTGCGCCGACCGCGATGCCCAGGAAGAACATCAGGCTGACCACACCACCGTCGACGATGATCGAGCCACTGCCCCAGGCCATGTCGTTCATGGTTTTGAGGGTCTGTTTGCGGTAGTGCCGGATGGTGGTGGGCAGCAGGGTGAACGTCTTCCAGACGAACATCCCGATCTGACCGATCTCGGCGAACATTGCCGAGATCTTGCCGGAGATCGCCCGCCCGGCGCGGATGAGGTGACCGCCGGCCGGGGCGATCCTCCCCGCGGGAACGGTTGTCGGTGAGTACGGTTCAGCAGAACCTGGTTCAGGTGCCATCGTTTATGCCAATCGGGCTGGGAAGAACATGGTCTGGAGCTGGCTGACCGCGAGGTTGGTCATGAAGATGCAGAACACACTGAGCACGACCGACGCGTTCACCGCGTTGGCCACGCCCTTGGGGCCACCTTTGGCCTCAAGGCCCCGCAGGCTGGCGATGACCACGACGATGAAGGCGAACAGGACCGCTTTCACCACCGAGAAGATCAGGTCCACCGGCGTGGCGAATGCGCCGAAGGACTGCCAGAAGCTCGCCGGCACAACGTTGTTCACGTTCGCCGAGATGGCCAGACCCGCACCGACACCCGAGGCGATGATCATCACGCACAGCGTGGGGGCGATGAGGATCATCGCGAGAAAGCGGGGAACGATCAGCCGCTGAACGGGGTTGACGCCCATCACCCGCATCGCGTCGATCTCCTCGCGGATCGACCGGGCGCCGAGGTCGGAGGCGATGGCCGATGCGGCGGCGCCACTCATCAGCAGCCCGGCAGCCATCGGCGCGCCCTGGCTGACCACACCCAGACCGCTGGCAGCGCCGGCGAGCGAGTTGGCGCCCACCTGGTCCATCACGCCGCCCACCTGCACCGATACCTCGGCACCGATCGGCACCGCCATCAGCAAGGCCGGCAGGGCGGTGACCTTGAACATCCGCCACGTCTGGTCGATGACCTCACCGCCGGCGAGCCGGAGCGAGATGCTGTCGGTGACCGAGTACCTGATCATCTCGCCCGCCAGATGCGCGGAGCGACCGATCGTGGAAATGCTCTGTGACACGCGGCCGTAGAAGCCGGAAAAGAACCGGCCGATCAACCCGAACAAGCCGCTGAGCCAGTTACCTGAACCGGCCCGCGACTCGAGCGCGACAACGCTCATTGCTTCCTCCCTGAAGTCATACAGCGATCACCCGGAGATGCCCCGCAGGTCCACGCGGCGTCCCCTGATCACGCATGCAGCTTCCGTCCGATGTCCGACACATCGACGTGGTCTGGTCCCGATCCCGTGGCCACTGTGAGCCGAACCACATCTATTGGGGTTAGATTAATCTACATGAGACGATTTTTGTCAAGTGTCAGCAGATTGATCCGACACGAACCGGACCAGCACGCCCGAAAGTCACCCCCCACACCCCGAACGTGATGTACATCACTCTAAAACGGACGTCGATCGCTCCGCGTGTACAGTCCCTTTAAACAGCTAAATCTTTCAACTAAATGTCAGCAGAATCCGGACCGCCCCCACGACCTGGGGTCCGCGTCGAAACAACATAGGAGTACACAGCAGTGCAGACGTGGGCCGAGATCACCGACGACTTCCAGCGGAACTGGCCGATCTATGTGGCGATGCCGTTCGTCGCGGCGCTGATCGGGTGGAGCACCAAGCTCGTGGCCATCCGCATGATGTTTCGCCCATACGAATTCAAAGGCATCGGCGCACTCGGGTGGCAGGGCATCATTCCCAGGCGCGCACCCCAGATGGTGGACATCCTCTGCGACACCCTGACCCCGCGCCTGATCAACACCAGAGAGATCGCCGAACGCATCGACCCGGCCGAACTCGCGGCCCGGATCGACCGCCCGCTTCGGGTGGAGGTCTCCCGGATCACCCGCAAGGTGCTGGCCGAGTACCAGCCCACGCTGTGGAATCTTCTGCCCTCGCCGGCCAAGGACTTCCTGATCGAGCGGGTACAGCGCTCGGCGCCCGATGCCGCCGTACTGATGTTCGACGGGATCGTGGACCGCGTCGACGAGGTCTTCGACCTGAAGACGATGGCGACCAACGAGTTCCTGAACGATCCGACGACGCTGGAGTCGATGTTCAAGGAGGTCGGGCACAGGGAGTTCGCATTCATCAGGCGCAGCGGCTTCGTCTTCGGCTTCTTCATCGGCCTCGTGCAGGTCGCCGTCTGGGCGCTGACCCACAACCCATGGGTCATGCCGCTGTTCGGCCTGTTCACCGGATGGTTCACCGACTGGGCCGCCCTCCGGCTCATCTTCTACCCGCGCGAACCGAAGAAGTACCTGGGATTCATCAAGTGGCAGGGCCTGTTCCAGCAGCACCGTATCGTGGTGGCCCAGGACTACGGTTCGCTGATCGGAACCAAGGTCCTGACCCCCGACAGGCTGATTCGCAGCCTGTGCACGGGTCCGGACACCGCGCAGGCCGAGCAGGTGCTCGCCGAGGTACTCGAGGCCACCCTGCGCGAAGAACTCGGCGATCTGAATCGCTACGTCGATATCCAGCTGCGAGATCTCCCGTTGTTCAAGGAGATCGATTTCGGCAGCGTTCAGGTCGCGGGGATATCCGCCGGCCGGCTGTTCGACGGGTTCCTGGACATCCTCAGCGGCCCGACCAAGGGCGTCGCCCGCGTGGGTCTGGATCTGACCCAGATCGAGCCGATGTGTGCGGCATTCGCCTCCGAGGCGCTCGCCGTGTTGCCGGACCTGCTGCTCGGTTCGGCCGAGGACTACCTGGCCGAGACGCTCGACATCGAGGCGACCATGTCGGAGAAGATGGCTGCGATGACCCCCGAGGAGTTCGAAGGGGTCCTGCGCCCGGTCTTCCGTGCCGACGAGAAGACGCTGATCATGGTCGGCGCACTGCTCGGCTTCCTGGTCGGCGAGGTGCAGGTCTTCATCGTCGAGCACCTCACGCACTGACGTCGGTGCCGCACAACAGCTCCGGACATAGCAGTGATCCAGATCATAGAATCAGCGATTGACTCTCATTACGCGCAGTGTAATAATTTATGCAGTGCAGAAATCAACATGACTCAGCACACTTCCCCCTCACACGATTGGAGAACTCCCATGGGAGCTCGTCGCAAGAACACCCTCACCACCTTCCTCAGCGACGTCATCGACGACAGCAAGGCCCTCGTCGACGACCTGATCGACCGCGCCCAGGACCTGGAGACCAAGACCCGCGACGCCGCCACCTCGGCCCTGAGCGACGAGAGCTCCGACGCCCCGAGCGCCGACGAAGTGGCCACCCTGCGCCTGGCGCTGGTCGAGCTGACCGCCAAGGTCGACCAGCTCGCCGCCGTGAAGGCCGGCGCTGCCAAGTAGCATCGGTCGCGCCCGCCTGACGCGGGCACCACACACACAAAGGCTGCCGCACCGACAGTGCGCCGGGTATCACCCGGACACCGTCGACGCGGCAGCCTTTATGTATTGGCCGTTACGCAGCAGATGGCCCGGATGCGAGAGCATCCGGGCGCAGACTGACTATTCTCCTGGCTCGTCCGGCTCGTCCTCGTCAGGAATCTGCGAATCAACCAGTTTCGCAACGACTTTGGTCAGCTGAGCGATCTGGTCGCGCAGCTCCCGGATCTCCTCCTGCTGCGCCGGATCGGGTTCGGGTGCCGGTTCGGGTGCCCGGCGCACGCGTGGCCGCCCCGGGAGCTTGGCCTCTTCGGGCAGGTTGCTGATGGTGGTCAAACCGTCGACAAGACTCTGCGCCACGTCGGCCGGCGCCCGGAGCAGCTCCGAGAACAGGCTCGACGACTCGGGTTTGGTCTGCACCTTGCGGCGCACCAGCTGAACCAGTACCTCGTCGGTCCGGTCGACACCGGTGTCATGATCAACGACCTGCACGTCGACACCGGACTCGACCAGTGCCGCCAGGTCGTCGATCGTGGTGAACTTGCGGCGTTCGGTGTCGTACAGCTTTCGGTTCGAGTATTTCTTGATCAACCGTCGCTTACTCGCAGGCATGGCACCCGGCTCCCTTCCGCGCTGAACTTCCCGTCGCGGCACCGATGCCGACACCGCCCCGACCAGTATTATGCACTGCGTCAGAATGGGCAACAGCGAAGGTCCCCCGGCCGGTAGAGGACGAAACCGGCGGACCGGGCGAACATCCGCGGCAGTGGCGGGTCGGGGAACTCGACATACCGCGAGCCTTGCACCGCGCCAGCCGGGCTGTTCGCTCGCGAACACCGCGTAGTCCGAACACCACAAGGGCCGTCGACTCCCGGGAATCGACGGCCCTTGTGGTTCAGGCGATGAGCGTGTTCAGGCGATATTGCGTGCGGACATCGCCGAGGATCGCAGCAGACCCGGTAACACGAAGTTGCGCAACATCTCCCGATGCGCCGGGTCGTCCGGATTATCCAGATCGAGCCGGCCGACGAGAATGAATTGCACCAGCGCGATCCACTCCGACATCTTGTCGATATCGACATCGGAACGAATCTCGCCGCCGACCATCGCACGTTCGAGGACCGGGCCCCACATTTCCGCGGTCAGCCGCGCCGCGAGACCCGAACTGCCCACCAGAGGTTCGGCCATCTGCATGTGCTCGGGGCTGACCAGGATCCGGATCAGCGGATCACGACGGCCCCGGTCGACCAGGAAGATCAGGCCTTCGACCAGTTGATCGGCGAAAGTCGGCTGGTCGAACAGAAATTCGCGGGCCTTGGCGAACAGCAACCGCGATCGGCGTTCGATGATCGCCGAGATCAGGGTGTCCCGGTCACCGAAATAGCGGTAGACGGTCGGCCGAGATACCCCGGCCTGGCGGCCGATATCGTCCATCGTCGTCTTGGCGACGCCGAAGCGGGTGAATACGGCTTCGGCGGCAACCATGATCTGCTCACGTGCCTCGTCGAGGTCCCCACTGAGCACATTGCCGGTTTTTCTGCGTGCCACCGACTCCACCTTTCCACCACTGATACCACCGACAACAACGTTACATGAGACACATCATGTCCGCTGTAGTGCTTTGGTCCCGATGTCGGCCAACTCACTGTACTGCCGACAACGCGACGGAGGTACTCACACGGTTGTCGACACCGTGTGAGTACCTCCGCCGAAATCTTCCTGCCGGACCTGACCGGGCCCAGTGCGTGTCCTAGCGAACCTTGTCGAAGCGGGTGTCCACGTCCTTGTACTCGTCACGGATCACGGTCTTGGCGAGCTTGCCGCTGGGCAGCCGGGGCAGCGGATCCTGCCGGATCACCACGTAGCGGGGCACTTTGAAGTCGGCCAGCACCTTCTCGCAATGCTCGATCACCGCCTTCTCATCGACATCCGGCGACGCGGTGACGATCGCCGCAGGCGTCTCACCGAACCGGTCGTCGTGCGCCGCGATCACAGCGACCTCCTGGACACCGTCGATCGCGCCGATCGCGATCTCCAGCTCCACCGGCGAGATGTTGATGCCGCCGGAGATGATGAGGTCCTTGAGCCGGTCGACGAACTGCACCCGGCCGTCCTCGTCGGCACGCCCGAGGTCACCGCTGTGCAGCCACCCGTCGCGTAGCGCGACGGCAGTGGTCTCCGGATCGTTCCAATAGCCGGGAGTCACGCCCGGACCGCGTACCACCAGCTCGCCTTCCTCGCCCGCTTCCGCAGGCTCACCGGCGGCGTTGAACACCTTGACCTCGGTGAAGATCGATCCGGTACCGCACCGATCCGGGAACTCGAAGGCCTCCTCCCTGATCGTCGCGGTCGCCACCCCGCCGGCCTCGGTCATGCCGTAGATCTGGCGCAGCAGCACACCCTTGTCGGCCCAGCGCTTGAGCAGCGGGACCGGCACCGCGGCACCGCCGACGATCGCGGTCTTGAGCGAGGACAGTTCGGCGTCGGCGAACTCCGGCGCCCGCGAGATCGCCTCGAAGATCAGCGGCACACCGAAGATCGCCTCCACCGAATGCTCTTCGAGGAGCTTGACCGCATTGGACGGGTTCAGCTCCGGCTCGATGACCAGCGTGCCGCCGAGCACCGTCGTGATGAGCAGCCCGTAGACCAGTCCCGGGGTGAACGCCAGCGGCAACACCAGCAGCGTGGTGGTGCCGGGCCGGAAACCTTCTTCGGTGAGGGTGTTCTCCAGCACGATCGACAACAGCGTCCGGTTGGTGAGCACCACACCCTTCGACAGGCCCGTCGAACCACTGGTGAACAGTACCGATGTGGGTTCGTCGGGGGCCACATCGACACGGAAATCATCGGCCGGCCCCTCACGGACCGCGTCGAGTTCGGAGTAGGTGACGACGGTGAACGGGTCACCGATCGCCACGGTGTCCTCGGCGAGTTGCTCGAATCCGGGTGCCACGAGGACCACACCGATCCCGGCGTCGTCGGCGATCTTGCGCAATTCGGCCGGCTTGTAGCGGCTGTTCAGCGGGACCAGCACACCACCGGACTTGAGCGCGGCGAGCGCAGCGACCGGCCAGGTCAGCGAATTGGGCCCGAGCAACCCCACCCGGTCCCCCTCCGAAACACCCTTCTGCCCGACGAGCAGACGTGCGATCCTGCTGCTCCAGTCACGGACCTGCCGGTAATTCAGGGACTCCCCACTGAAAACCAGCGCGGTGCGATCGGGTGCTGTTCGGGCCCACCAATCGAGGGCCTTGCCGATGGTTGCGGTCATCTTCTTATTTCTCCTGTTGGGTCAGGGACTTGACGGTGTGACGGAATTCGCGGCCCGGCCGGCGGCAGCGTTCGCCCTGCCGGCGGCTACGAGTTTTTTTGTCTCGCGGCGGAACAGTTGATTGGCGGTCTCGTTGCGGCCCAGCATCATGTCGCCGGCGTCGGCGCTGACCAGCCCGCGCTGGGCGTCGCGCAGCAACGGGAAGTCCTCCTGATGCAGGACGGCGAGCAGGATCTCCCAGTTCTTGTTCCAGATGTGATCCCACTTCTCTTGCGGCCAGCCACTGGCCTCGACGGTGGGCACGAACAGCCGCTGCTCCATCCGCGACTTCATCGGATCGAGCGGATGTGGACGGAAGGTCAGCAACTGAAAATGATCCGGCTGGCGCAGCAGCGTGCTGTTGGGACCGATGAAATGGGTCTCGGTGACGTACTTGTCGAGCGGGATGTCGCCGGGATCCTCTTCGAGGAAACGGTCGATCGATTTGCGCGGGGCGATGAATCGGCAATGCCGACCGAAATCCTCGAAGGCCATCACATTGGTGTGGATGATCTTGCCCGCGGTATTCGGATGCGCGTACTGGATGTGATAACCGTCCAGGAAGGCATCCTGCATGATCTTCCAGTTGGTCGGCTCATCGAATCCGGCCGCCTTGTAGCAGACGAGATCCTCCAGGTGATACGACGCGAGCATCGGATCGATGTCCGGTCCGAGCCATGCGGCGACGTCGATATCGGCCTTGGCGTTGTCAACGACCCAGATGAATCCGTGCCGTTCCTCGGTGGGGATCTCGATCAGGCCGTGTTCGCTGCGGTCGACCTCACCGAAGGTGTTGTCGCGGGTGATCGCCCGCAGCGAGCCGTCCGGATCGTAGGACCAGCGGTGATAGCCGCACGAGAAGATGCGGCAACGGCCCTTCTCGCGGTCCTCGAGCATCGCGCCGCGGTGTCGGCACAGATTGACGAACGAGCGCACACCGCCGTCCTTCTGCCGCACGATGAGCAGATTGTTGCGCGGCATCTGGATGGTCATGAAGTCGTGCGCGCGGGGCAATTCGGAACTGTGCGCCACGATCGACGGCACCTGTCCGAAGATGTAGTCCCGTTCTTCCTTGGCCAGCACCGGATCGGTGTATTCGCCGGCCTCGAGCGGGATGATCTCATCGAACTTGTCGGTCGTCTTGTCGCGCAGCAGTTCCAGAGCCCGCCTGATGCGGTCCTGCCGTGGCAGCGATGTGGTCATCGAATCCTCCGGTCATCGATTCCGAGTCCTCATAAACCTATCGTAATAAGGTTTAATGAGCAATGACTGCTGGTCAGGACTCCGGGGTGAACCGGATCGGCATGCGTGCACAGCCCCGCACCTGACTGGAGTGATACGTCGGCGGATCCTCGGCCACCAGATCAAAGTCCGGAATGCGGCGCAGCAGTTCCTCCAGCGCGATGTTCATCTCGATACGCGCCAGATGCATTCCCAGACACTGATGCGGACCTCCGCCGAATGCCAGATGCCGGTTGTGCTTGCGCAGGACATCGAGCCGAGTCGGATCCTCGAACTGCCTGCCGTCACGGTTGGCCGCGCCCAGGACCACCACCAGCTGATCGCCCTCGGGGATGGTCATACCGCCCAGCTGGACCTCGCGAGTGGTGCTCCTGCCCGCGATGATCGCGGAATCGATCCGCAGGATCTCCTCGACGGCGGTCGGCAGCACCTCTCCCGGGTCGTCGATGATCAGCTTGCGCTGCTCCGGATTCTCCACCAGATGCTTCACCGCCCATGCGAGTGAACCCTGCACGGTATGCAGCCCCGCCACCAGGAGCAGGAAGCACATGCGGTTGAGTTCCTCGTCGGTCAGCAGACGCTTTCCGTCGGGCAGAGCAACCTCGGTGTGCACGATGGTCGAGGTGACATCCTGGCCCGGATTGGCGCGGCGGTCTTCGATGATCTTCTGGAAGTAGCCGAACATCTGGAACCCGGCCATCGCCCGGGCCTGCAGCGACTCCTCTTCCGTCCCGCCGGGTTTACCGAACAGGACGATGTCGGTGGCCTCGGTGAACAGCGGCGCGTCCTCCACCGGCCAGTCCATCAGAGCCAGGAACACCCGGGCGGGAAGCTCGTGCGCGAACTCCGCGACGAACTCCGCCTCACCCTTCTTCGCGAATCCGTCGATGAGCTCGTTGACGGTTTCGCGGACCATCTCCCGCAGTTCGCTCATCCGCTTGGGCGTGAACAACGGGGCCAGCGCCCGCCGGTAGGCGGTGTGCTCCGGCGGATCGAGTTCGATCGGGATGAACTTACCGAAGGCCTCGTTGGTCACCAGATTGTTCGGATAGCTGGAGTAGGTCGCCGGATCGCGCAGTACCTGTGTGATCTCTTCGTATCCGAGGACGATCCAGTGCCCGCCATGGGCGGTGGAATAGACCACCGGGTTGATGGCGGCGAGGTCGGCGACCAGGTCGTTGAACCGGTCGACCGGTGCCGCGATCGTCGGATCGTAGAAATCGAGATCTACGGTCACATCCGCACGCGTGCGTTCGATAGTCGTCATGGGTGTTCCTGACTTGTTGGGCTGAACTGACCGGGGAAGGGCTGCCCCCGGGGATTCAGGCGTTGGGGTTGGGCTGGTCGAGGTCCTCGGGGAACCAGATTCCGACACGTCCGAGGGTGCCGCCGTCGGCCGAGTTGACCACCGAGCCGGACATGTACGCCGAGTCGTCCGGGGGCAGGAAGAGGGGGGTCTTGGCATTGGCGAGGAGGTTCGGCGGGCGGTTGAGCTTGAGCGGGATGGGCGAGTGGAAGGGCTCCCACGGGCCGGCGATCTGCTCGTAGGACTGGCCCACCACTGGCGACCCGGCCGGCATCAGGAAGTTGGGCGACATACCGTGCGTCGGGGCGATCCCGTTGACACGAATGCCGAAGGGACCCAGGTCCAGTGCCAGGCCGCGGACGAGTCCGTTCACGCCGGCCTTGGTGGCGCTGTAGAACGAGATGTCGTGGTAGGCCAGGAACGACGCGGCCGACGAGGTGGCGATGATGGTGCCGCCTCCGTTGGCCTTGAGGTGGGGCACCGCGGCCTGTGCGGTGTAGATGACGCCGGTCAGGTTGACGCCGAGCACGTCGTTCCAGTCCTGTTCGGTCAGGTCCTCGAACAGGACCTGCTCGCCGCCCATGACGGACGGCACGCCGCCGCGGGAGATGACACCCGCGTTGGCCCAGGCGACATCGAGCTTGCCGAAGTGTTCGGCGGTCTGGTCGGCGGCTGCGGTGATCTGGTCCTTCTTCGAGACGTCGGCGGTGATCGCGAGCGCGTCGCCGCCGTTCTCCTGGACGAGTTTGACGGTCTGCTCGGCACGGTCGCCGTCGATGTCAACGACGGCGATCTTGGCGCCCTCCGACGAGAAGAGCTGTGATGCTTCACGTCCCAGCCCGGATCCGGCGCCGGTGATGAGAACGACCTTGCCGTCAAGCCTGTTGGTCATTTGCTGACTGCTCCTTGGATTCTCGCGTACCGGCCGGCCATTTCAGGCCGAATCACCTTGGGGTGCAACAAAAGCCGGGGTACTACGCAAAACGGATGTTACTGAGTGTGACGATCGCCACCTTCGGTATCCACGGTATTGCGTTTTACATGAGACGTCAAGCGATATTTGTCAGCAGTAGTTTTCACGAATCGGCGAAAACACCTCTGGCCGTGACGGTTTGATACCGCCACGGCCGATGAGGTGAGCCCAGGTCAGCTCGCGGGCGCCGGGAAATGCACCGTCTTGGTCTCGAAGAATTCCTCCAGGCCCTCGGGACCGCCCTCGCGACCCAGGCCCGACTGCTTGTATCCGCCGAACGGCAGGGTGAAGTCGATGACGGAGGTGTTCACATTCACCGTTCCCGTCCGGATACGTTGCGCCACTTCGAATCCGTGCTCGAGATCGGTGGTGAAGACGGCACCGGACAGTCCGTAGATCGAGTCGTTGGCGATCGCGACGGCCTCGTCCTCGTCCTCGTAGGTGATGATCGAGATGACCGGACCAAAGATCTCCTCCTGGGCGACCGACATGTCGTTGCGCACGTTGTCGATAATGGTCGGCTGCACGAAGAAGCCCTGATCGCCGACCCGGCCACCGCCGTAAACCACCTGTGCACCTTCGGCTTTGGCGGCCTCGATGTAGCCCTCGACGCGTTCGCGCTGCCGCGCGGAGGTGAGCGGGCCGAGGAAGTTGGTCTGCTCCCAAGGGTTTCCGATCGGGATCTGACTCAGCGCCGCCTGATAGCCGGCCACCACCTCGTCATGCCTGTTGCGCGACACCAACACTCGGGTGAGAGCGATACACGCCTGGCCGGACTGCATGCAGCCGCCCATCGGGGCGTTGGCCAGCACGGTGTTCAGGTCTGCGTCGTCGAGGATGATGGCGGCGGACTTGCCGCCGAGTTCCAGCGACACCTTGGCCACCCGGTCGGCGGCGAGGCTCATGATGCGCCGGCCGGCGACGGTGCTGCCAGTGAAGGTGACGTGGTCGACGTCGGGGTTGGTGACCAGGGTCTCGGATACCTCCCGGTCGGCCACCAGGACGCTGACCACCCCCTCCGGAATCCGTCCCGCTGCAACGAGATCACCGATCACGTCGGCGAACACCGACGGCGACAGCGGCGCCTCGGGCGAGGTCTTGAGCACCACCGAGTTGCCCGCGGCCAGCGCCGGGATCACCTTGAAGGCGATCGTGCCGATCGGACCGTTCCACGGAATGATGACGGCGACAACACCATTGGGTTCCTTGACGATGCGGGAGACACCGCCGTCGGTGCGCGGCCGCTCCTCGATGAGGGTGACGTTCCGGGCCTCTTCCGCCACGGCCCGGAACAGTCCGATGGTCATCTGCTGGGTCATCGCGCTGACGGGCACGGGCACGCCCACCTCGACGATGCCGAGCGTGGTCAGATCCTCGAGCCGGGCTTCGAGTCCGTCGGCGATGGCGTCGATGACGTCGGCGCGCTCGGCGATCGGCGTGCGCACCCAGTCACCCTTGTTGACCGACTCCCGCGCCGCCGCGACCGCCCGCGCGACATCGTCGGCCGTCGCGGACCGCACACGCGCCGCGGTGCGTTCGGACCACGAGTCGACGACGTCGATCCACTCGTCACCCGTCGAGTCCACCCACTGCCCACCGATGAACACCTGCTCACGGTCGGCGATGCCCGCCAACGGGTCGGCGGTTTCCACAGTCGTCATATACGCACTCCTCGTGTCTGTCGTTCACGCTTGGCGTTCGCCACCCGCGCCGGCTGTGTGCCGACATCGCGGGCGCCATGTGAACCGGGTCACAGACAAGCCTAGTAAACCGAAAGTCATTAGGTCAACACCTGACACGGATCGTCTTTTGTATCGTCGCGCGGAGGCCGTTCGGACCAGCGGCACCAAGGACACTCCGGGCCCTCTGACTCCGACTCCTGTCCTGGCGATCGACCAGGTTGGGGTCGGCGACGCAATGATCGTGATTGCCGAGGTCGAGGAGCTTCCAGCCGCGGAGAAGCCGTGCTTCGTCACTGCTCAAGGCAAGGAGCGGGGCGCGTACATACGTCTGGCGGACGGCGATCATCGGCTCGACACGTACTCGGTGTTTCAGCTATCAGTGCTCACTGTGCCGAGCGAGGCGGACCGAGAACCGGTCACAGAGGCAACGATCGCGGACCTCGATACGACCCTCATCGAACGAACCATCACCCGACTGCGAACCAATCGGCCCCGGTCGCTGGACGGAACGTCTTCAGATAAACAGGTACTTGAACGCATCGGGGTGATCGACCGGGCATCAGGCTCGCCGACGCTCGGCGGGCTTCTCGCGCTGGGTTCGTTCCCGCAGCAGTTCTTTCCGCAGTTGATGATCAGTTTCGCTTCCTACCCTGGTGGGTCCAAAGACGTGGTGGTCGGAGACGAGCGAATGCTCGACCGCGCAGTCCTCGAGGGCTCGATTCCTGACATGATTGATGACGCCGTGGCTGTCGTCGTGCGTAACCTGCGGGTGCGCAGGGTCTCTCACGGCGCGGGAGCACGCAACGTCCCCGAGATTCCCATCGATGCAATCCGTGAGGCTATTGCCAATTCCGTCATGCACCGCGACTACAGCCCGATGGCTCGCGGGGATCAGGTTCGGATCGAGTTGTATCCTGACCGCCTTGAAGTTCACAGTCCGGGCGGATTATGGGGTGGGCAGAGCATCGATTCGATCTATTCCGGACAGTCACGCTCGCGAAATCCCATTCTCGCTCGACTGCTCACCGACGTTCCGTTCACCGGTCGCGACGAGACCGTAGGCGAGAACGCGGGATCCGGAATACCCCGAATGCTCGGCCAGATGACTCAGAATGGGCTTCCCGCACCACGTTTCAGTTCAGTACCGGCCGAGTTCGTCACTGTTCTCGACCGATTCGGTCTCCTGAATCCCGAAACCCGGGACTGGCTGGATTCCCTCGGGCATCGCATTCGAACACCAATAGGAGACAGCGCGCTGGCGCTGATCCACCACCTCGGTTCCGTGACCGTCGACGAACTGCGTCGGCAACTGGCGATCGACACCACAGATGCGCAGAGCGCGCTCGACGAACTCGCGAGTTCGAACCTGGTAACGAATGAATACGGAGCGTATCGCCTCGTAGCGACCACCGACCGACCGAACCTGTCAGCTGTGGAGCGTGCCATCATCGAGGCACTCACCAGCGAGGCGACCATGACCGTGCAAGATCTGTCCGACACGGTGCAACGATCGCCCGGCACGCTACGGCCGATCCTGCGCAAGTTGATAGCCCGCGGTTTGGTCGTGGCAACAGCACCGGTGACCAGCCGCAAACGTGCATACCGACTCCCCGGCACCTGAGATGCTGAAGGGTCTGCCCACCCGCTCGGAGAATGTCCCCCGACATTGTGGTTGACCTCGAGTGCGCTCCAAGTCCTACCGTGGCGTCATGTCCACTGAGGACGCACTGTCCATCGCCGAGGTGTCGGCCCGCACCGGGCTGACCCGCAGGACGTATCCGAGCGAACGCGAACGGCGTTGACGAAATCGGCCTCGTTGTTCCGCCGGCGGCACTAGAGTCCGGAAGAAATGAACGGTCATCGGAATCTGTCTCAACGCGCCCGGCGGCGGATCGGCGTCGTCGTCACCATCGCCGCGACACTCGTCGCGAGCGTCGGTCTTGCGGCTCCCGCCAACGCCGGCAATCACTACTTCATGGACTTCGGCAACACCGCGGTCAAGCAGGCCGACTGCGGGCCCGGGTCGTCACCGGAGACCGGACTGTCCGGCGATGTGCCCGCGGCCGACCGCGATTCAGGACGCAGCGAACGCGGCTACAACTGCAATATGACCCTGCTGGGCAAGGTGCAGGGCGCCGGCGGCGGCATCGTCTCGGCCAACTACGACCACTGCTCCTACACAGGCAGCATGATCAGCACCGCCATCACCAAGAAGAACACCGGTGTGCAGGTTGTCGACGTCAAGGATCCGCGCAACCCACGGATCGTCGGGAAGCTCACCGCACCCGGCATGCTCGGCGGCACCTGGGAGACCCTCAAGGTCAACAAGAAGCGCAAGCTGCTCGCCGGCACCGCGGTACCGCTGCTGTGGGGCGGTGGCTTCTTCGCCGTCTACGACATCTCCGACTGCGCGCATCCCAAGCTCCTCAACACCGGCCCCGGCACCACCACACCGCTTCCGTTCACCTCGCACGAGGGCGGGTTCTCCCCCGACGGAAAGACGTACTGGGCGTCGGGCCTGTTCCCCGGGCACCTGTCGGCGATCGATATCAGCGACCCGCGCCGGCCGAAAGTGATCTGGCAGGGGCTGCATTCTTTCGTCGGACACGGATTCGGCATCTCCCCCGACGGTAACCGCATGTACCTGTCCAACATGGCCGGGATCACCGTCCTCGACACCTCGGCCGTGCAGCGCCGCGATCCGTACCCGCAGGTGCCGCACATCGCCGCATACCACTGGCCCGACGGGCAGATCAACCAGCACACCATTCCCGTCTTCTACGACGGCCACGCCTACGCCATCACCATCGACGAGGCCGGCTCGGGCGGGGTGAAGATCTTCGACGTCGAGCAGGTCAACAAGCCGAAACTCGCCGCCCAGATCAAACTCGAGATCAACCTGCCGGCCAACCTCGACGCCAACCTGCGCTCGTCGATGGGCGGTTCGATCTTCAGCTACAACGCCCACTACTGCTCGGCCGACCGCATCGAGAACCCGACGGCGCTGGCCTGCGGCTGGGAATCGTCGGGTATCCGCGTCTTCGACATCGCCGACCTGAAGAAGATCACCGAGATCGGCTATCTCAACCCGCCGACCTACCGCAGCACCAATCCGTTCGGCCTGCCCAACTCGCCGCATGCGCTCGGCTCGATCATCGGTGTGCCCGCGATCGAGTTCATGAGCCTGGGCATGCAGACGATCAACGGCAAGGTACGCCTGCACGAGGCGATCGGCCCACGGACCGGGATGATCGCGCTCGGTGACCGGTCCACGGACTGGTGCATGTCCCCGCCGGAGTTCCGCGGCAACCAGATCTGGGCCACCTGCTCGGACACCGGATTCCTGGCCATGGAACTGAGCAAACGCGTGTACACGCCACCTGCGAACCAGGACACCACGCTGGGGAACTCCGCGCCGTGATGATGCGGAACCGGAGATGATCCGGAACCGGGGATGAGGCGGTTCCCCAGGACTGTCGTCCTCGCGGTCGGCGCGCTGGGTGTCGCGATCCTGCTGCTGTCCGTCGGGATGGTCGCGGGCGCGGCCTGGCAGTCCCGTGACGACGACAGGGCCCCCGTGATGACCACCGTCGACGTCGGTTTCGCCCAGGACATGTCCGTGCACCACGATCAGGCGATCCTGTTGTCGACGACGGTCGCCGGACGCCCCGGCGTCGGGCCCGAGATCTCGGGGCTCGCGAACCGGATCATCACGGCGCAGACCGCCGAGAACGCCACCCTGCGCGGCTGGCTCACCTGGTTCGGCAAGCCGCTCACCTCCGGGAACCCGATGGGCTGGATGGCGGCCACACACGACGACGCCGCCACGGCTTCCGGGCACGGTCGCGGTCACGGCGCCACCGCGCAGACCACCACCTCATCTGCGCCGCGTTCGTCGGGATCGGGACCGGCGATGGCCGGCATGGCCAGTACCGACGACATCTCCAAGCTCGCCGGTCTCACCGGTCGCGACGCCGAGGTGTGGTTTCTGCAATTGATGATCCGGCACCACCGGGGCGGACTGCTGATGGCGAAGGCCGCGTACAACAGCGACGACGTCTCGGACATCGTCAAACGGACGGCCTACGAGATGATGACCGACCAGGGCGAGGAGATCTCATTGATGACGATGCTGCTGACGGCTCGCGGTGCCCAGGCTCTGCCTGCCTGATGTGATTGCTCTGCCTGACTGATGTCATTGCTCTGCCTGCCTGATGTCATTGCTCTGCCTGACTGATGTGATTGCCCCGCCTGCATCCCGGTGTAGCCCGTGCGGTTGAACGCCACAATCGGGGCTCACGGGGCGGGCGAAGCACGCCCCCGGCGTAAGTGCGGGTAGCCTTGCCCACGATCAGCACAATCGGCCGCTCGAGTTCAATGCACGGCCGAGGCGAGACGGAGGCCCCCATCACCATGGAGGAACGCACGTCCATGCGGGCGAAGACCGGCGTGGATACGACCACACAGCCCCAGGACCCCGCATCGGCGACGCCGGTACCCGACCCGGTGTCGACGGGCCCGGACGGTGGCCCCGTCGTCGCCAAGCCGAAGCGGAATGGTCATCTCTATCAGATCGACCTCGTCCGGCTGGTCACGTTCGCCGCGGTCATCTTCGACCACGTCATCCTCGGCCTCATGTCGGCCACCGCCGTAGTCGCCGGCGGCGTCGGCCTCCTGTGCCGCTACACGCGGTATTCGTTCTTCGCGCTCACCGGCTTCGTGCAGACCTACCAGTACCGCGACCGCGAACTGAAACCGGTCGACTACTGGCGGCGCCGCTACAAGCTGATCGGTCTGCCGTTCCTGGTGTGGAGCCTGTTCTACTGGGGCTACACGCGCTACCGGCGCGGCGGCATCGACGCGCTCACCGACATCTTCAACAGTTGGCACAGCATCGGTATCGCCCTCAAGAGCATCGCCTACGACCTGATCACCGGTCACGCGTTCTACCACATGTACTTCATGTCGGTGAGCATGCAGATCTACCTGGTGTTCCCGGCAGTCCTATGGGTGCTCAAACGCACCTGGGGATACCACCGCTACCTGCTCGCGATCAGCTTCGCCTTCCACGCCTGGCTGATCTGGCGGATGATGCTGCCACCGCTGGAGTTCTTCGCGTCCGGACTGCCCGGCACATTGTGGAGCCATCTCACGATCACCCTGCTGCCATACCAGTTCTTCATACTCTCCGGCGCCGTCGCGGCCATGCACCTGGAGGCGTTCCAGGCGTTCATGATCCGCTGGCGTCTCCAGCTCATCTCCGGCGCTCTCGTCGTCGTCGGGTGCACACTGTGGTGGTACACCGCCGCTTACCACGGTGGCCTCGGCAATGTCATGAACGGTCCCGCGTTCGACCGTATGTTCCGCGCCACCAACGTGTTCTCCATCTACAACGTCGCCGCGTTCATCTCGATCATCGTGATCCTGTACTGCCTGGGCACCGTTTGGCAGGAACGCCGGTCCAAGGGTTCACTGGCCGACAAGTTCATGGCGAAGGCCGCCGACCGGTCCTACGGCATCTACCTGGCGCATGCGCTCGCCCTGGCCGAGTTGATGAACTTCCTGCGTAAGCATCCCGACGGCCCGCTGTGGCCCAAGATCTTCCTGACCTACATCGTGACCTGCACGCTGACCGTGTTCGTCGTCGAAGTGCTGCGCCGCAGCCCGATCAGCCTCATCACCACCGGCCGCAGCACCATCGACTGGCGTGAGCAGAACGAGGTGCGCAGTGCGGCCGTTGCGGTCGGCGCGATCGCAGTCGGCCTGGTCCTGCGCTACGGCTTCGAGATGGTGGTCGGCCAGCTGATCACGAGTACCGGTCTACTGCTGCTCATCTCCGCCGGGGTCGTCGCTTACAAGCGACGCCGCGCGGCCGTCGAAGAGGGCGCGATCGTTTAGGGCGTGTCTCCCCTATCCACTGTCTGACAACGCACCGGGCCGGTCTCGATAAGACGAGACCGGCCCGGTGCGTTTCTGGTGCCAGGAAGGATCAGGCGCCGGTACGGCTGCCGGCTTGCTGGGCGCGGCTCGGCCGGAGTGTGTCGATGACCAGATCAGCCACACCCGTCTTACCGGCTTCCGACGGGTGATAGGGCACGGGCGGGGTGAAGCCGGTCACCCACGGCGTCGGGGAGCACACCGTGTGCTGAGCGCCCGCGCGCGACGCCTCCACAAGGGTGACCCCGGTGGTCTGCGCGGCACGAGCGGTGGCCTCGGCCAGCCCGTTGAAGATGCGGACGGTCTGGGCCACCTGCTCGGGCTGCAACGGCAACCGCGCACACGACGGTTTACCGGCCTCGACGACCGGCGGATAGTCCACCAGCAGGATCTTGGCATGGGGCGCGCGCAGCCGGACCGCGTCGATCACCGCCACCATCGATCGCTCCACCTCCAGGTACGCCGACCTGCCCGGCTCGGGGAACGGGTCCCGACCGACCCGGCAACTGCGGATCGGCGAGTGCTTGAGGAAGTCCGGCAGCACGTTTCCGCAGCCATCGAGGATGAGCCTGCTCACGTAGTCGATGTCGTTGCCGCCGGTGGTGATGGTGATGACGTCGGCGTCCGAGGGCACTTCGTCGATCTGCGGCCGGCCACCGAACGCCCGCTGCGGCACATCGAGGATGTTGCGCGTCGTGGCGCCCGAGCAGGTGGCGTCGATGAGCTTCATCCCGAGCGTCTCGGCGACCTGATTGGGGTAGTTGTTCTTGGTTCGCAGACATGGCCCGATCACGAGCCTGCGCGGCCCGGGACCGGCCGCATACGAACTGCCCAGCGCCACGTATACGCGCGCGGACTCCTGTGAGTTGGATGCCGCCTTGACCTCGGGTGTGCTCTTCTCCACGATTACCACACCCGTGGTGACGACAGCTGCGGTCGCGAGGGCAGTCGCGGCGACCACGGTGGCGCGGATCTGGTCACGGAACGGACGTAGCACCGTCAGAGTTTCGAATAGCTGAGCTCTCACCTTGTGAGCTACCTCCTTCCACAACGGTGACGCCACCGTTGTCACGGTGGCGTCACGGGCGTTGCGATCTATTATGCCTTGCCGAGCTGTCAGCTCGCTTCGTCGGCGGCCTTGGTCAGTTCGACGGGCGCGTCCGGCAGGGCGCGCGGCTTGTCCGATCCGGCGAAGGTGAACTTCGCGTTCTCGCCGTCGCCCTCGCCGTCCCAGTTCTCGACGTCGACCAGCACGATCTGACCTGCGGTCAGTTCGCCGAAGAGGATCTTCTCCGACAGCTGGTCCTCGATCTCGCGCTGGATGGTCCGGCGCAGCGGCCGGGCGCCGAGCACCGGGTCGAAACCACGCTTGGCCAGCAGCGACTTCGCCTTGTCGGTGAGTTCGAGGGCCATGTCCTTGTTCTTCATCTGGGTCTCGACCCGGCCGATCATCAGGTCGACCATCTGGATGATCTCGTCCTGCGTCAGCTGATGGAAGACGATGACGTCGTCGATACGGTTGAGGAACTCGGGCCGGAAGTGCTTCTTGAGCTCGTCGTTGACCTTGAGCTTCATCCGCTCGTAGTTCGACTTGGAGTCGTCGGACTTGGTGAAGCCCAGGCCGACGGCCTTCGAGATGTCGCTGGTACCCAGGTTCGATGTGAAAATGAGCACAGTGTTCTTGAAGTCGACCGTGCGACCCTGACCGTCGGTGAGGCGGCCGTCCTCGAGGACCTGCAGCAGCGTGTTGTAGATCTCCGAGTGCGCCTTCTCGATCTCGTCGAACAGGACCACCGAGAACGGCTTGCGGCGCACCTTCTCGGTGAGCTGGCCGCCCTCCTCGTAGCCGACGTAGCCGGGAGGGGCACCGAACAGGCGCGATGCGGTGAACCGGTCGTGGAACTCGCCCATGTCGATCTGGATGAGCGCGTCGTCGTCGCCGAACAGGAAGTTGGCCAGCGCCTTGGACAGCTCGGTCTTTCCGACACCGGACGGGCCGGCGAAGATGAACGAGCCCGACGGCCGCTTCGGATCCTTCAGACCCGCGCGGGTGCGGCGGATGGCCTTGGAGACGGCCTTGACGGCGTCCTCCTGGCCGATGATCCGCCGGTGCAGCTCGTCCTCCATACGCAGCAGCCGGGTGGTCTCCTCCTCGGTGAGCTTGAACACCGGGATGCCGGTCCAGTTGCCCAGGACCTCGGCGATCTGCTCGTCGTCGACCTCGGCCACGACGTCCATATCGCCACTGCGCCACTGCTTTTCACGCTCAGCACGCTCGGCGACGAGGGTCTTCTCCTTGTCGCGCAGGCTCGCGGCCTTCTCGAAGTCCTGGGCGTCGATCGCCGATTCCTTCTCCTTGCGAGCATCGGCGATCCGCTCATCGAACTCGCGCAGGTCCGGCGGCGCGGTCATCCGGCGGATGCGCATGCGGGCGCCGGCCTCGTCGATGAGGTCGATCGCCTTGTCCGGCAGGAAGCGGTCGTTGATGTAGCGGTCGGCCAGGGTGGCCGCGGCCACGAGCGCGCCGTCGGTAATGGAGACGCGGTGGTGCGCCTCGTAGCGGTCGCGCAGACCTTTGAGGATCTCGATGGTGTGCTCGACGGACGGCTCGCCCACCTGCACGGGCTGGAAGCGGCGTTCGAGGGCGGCGTCCTTCTCGATGTACTTGCGGTACTCGTCGAGGGTGGTGGCGCCGATGGTCTGCAGCTCACCGCGGGCCAGCTTCGGCTTGAGGATGCTGGCAGCGTCGATGGCGCCTTCGGCGGCGCCCGCGCCGACGAGGGTGTGCAGTTCGTCGATGAACAGGATGATGTCGCCGCGGGTGTTGATCTCCTTGAGCACCTTCTTGAGGCGTTCCTCGAAGTCACCGCGGTAGCGGCTGCCGGCGACCAGCGAACCGAGGTCGAGGGTGTAGAGCTGCTTGTCCTTGAGGGTCTCGGGCACCTTGCCGTTGACGAT
>NZ_CALLZT010000093.1:0-23089 GCF_937858515.1 uncultured Gordonia sp.
GCACGCGGCACACCACCAGGCTACACCCTCAACGACCTTAACTGAACGGTATTGGGGTTAGGGTTCGAGGGGGTGGCGTCAGGTGTCGAAAGGTCACCGGACCCTTCGTGACCTTCGCTCCTTCGTCGCTTCGGCCTCAGGGATCAAGAAGATTGGTCCCTTCGGTCTCGGGGATCAAGAATTTTGGTTGCTTTGGCCTCGGGGTTCGAGACGATTGTCGCTTCGGTGTGGTGAGGCCGGTCGGCCGTCTTGATCCTGGTCAAGGGGGTTGGTTGCTTTGACCTGGGGCGGTCGGCCTTCTTGATCCCTGAGGGCGTCGCGCGAGCTTGCGAGCCGACGCGTCTCGAAGGGGCCGGTGAGTTGAGGCTCCTGGGTCAGCCCTCGAAAAGACGCTGGCCCCAGTATTCGTCCTTGCCCAAGCCGGGCGGGATGGCGAATGTGGCTGAGGCGTTGGGGATCAGGTATTCGGTCATCGCGTCCTTGCGGGACAGCTCTTGCTGCATCGGGACGAACTGCTTGGCGGTATTGCGGTTGAACGCGATAAAGAACAGGCCTGCGTCGAGGTGGCCGAAGCCGTCCGAGCCGTCGGTGAAGTTGTAACCGCGGCGCAGCAGCCGCACGCCGATGTGTTTCTCGTGCGCCAGCCGCACGTGAGCATCCTTGGGAATCAACGGGACACCGTACGAGGTGATGTCGAAGTCGGGTTCGTCGAATTCCTTGTGCTGGCCCAGCGGTGCGCCGTTGCCCTTGAGGCGTCCGACGATCTGTTCCTGTTCGAGCAGATTGGCCCGGTCCCACGGCTCGATGTCCATGCGGATGCGGCGGGCCACCAGGTAGGTTCCACCGGTCATCCACTGCGCGGCGGACGGATTGTCGGCCTTGTCGACCCATACCCATTTGTCGAGCAGTTCGGGTTCCTCGGCGTGCAGGTTGTTGGTTCCGTCCTTGAACCCGAACAGGTTTCGCGGAGTGGCCTGCGAAGTCGAGGTCGACGCGGTGCGGCCGAAGCCGAGCTGCGACCAGCGCACCGCCACCACACCCATCCCGATCCGGGCGAGGTTGCGGATGGCGTGGACCGCCACCTGAGGGTCGTCGGCGCACGCCTGAACGCAGATGTCGCCGTAGGAGCGTGAGGTCTCGA
Organism: uncultured Gordonia sp.; assembly: GCF_937858515.1. Lineage (NCBI taxonomy): Bacteria > Bacillati > Actinomycetota > Actinomycetes > Mycobacteriales > Gordoniaceae > Gordonia > uncultured Gordonia sp. The sequence goes on from NZ_CALLZT010000093.1 coordinate 1,142, forward strand.
TCTTCTCCGCGGCGAACATCGGGAGTTCGTCGAACCCGGTGGGTTTGCGGGCAGCGAGCCCGAATCGGTCGCGCTGCTTGGGATTCACCGATGTCGGCCCGAACAGGCTCGGCCCGAAGCCGATCGTCAGGGTCAGATGTGCCGACGTGAGACCGAGTGCCTCACCGGTGTCGGACGGGGGAGTGTAATCGCCGAGGCCGACCGCGCCGCCGGGCGTGGTCTCGTCTCCGTGGGTGAGCCGTTCGGCCGCCGCGGTCCATTCCTTGAGCATGGCGACGAGTTCGTCGCGTTTGTCGGTGATGACATCAAAGCTCGCGAAATGCAGCCGGTCCTGGGCTGCGGTGATTATGCCCGCCTGATGCTGCCCGCGGAACGGGACGACCTGATCGCCCGACGGACCGTCGTCGGGGGCAGTGGTCCGGCCGACGGCGAATCCGGTCGCGGCGACTGCGGCCACACCGACGCCCGCACCCGCGATCACCTTGCGGCGCGACACACCGTTACCCCGGTGGCCGCCCTCGGGTGCTTTCGCCTCCGGCACCTCCGGCGGTGAGGACTGGTCGTCGGTCATGGCTTCTCCTGAGTTGCTGCGCACCGGGCTGGTGACGACCGATGCGGAGTGTCGCTGTCACACCCGGATGACAGCGACACTCCGCGGTGTCGGACTACTGATTGTCGGACTACTAGTTGAGAACGAGACCGGGCACCTTCGACAGCGACGCCGACAGCGCGTCGATCTGGTTGGAGAATTCCTTGCGTTGCTCGGCGGTCACCTTGGTGTAGGTGACGTAGCCGTCGCCTTCGCGGAACTTGTCGAGCGTGGCGCGCAGACCGTTGAATTGCTCGGTGATCTTGTCCATGAGCGCCTGGTCCTTGCCGGCGATGATCGGCTGTAGTTCGGCGATCAGCGTCTCCGAGCCGTCGACGTTGGCGGCGAAGTCCCACAGGTCGGTGTGCGAGTAGCGGTCCTCTTCGCCGTCGACCTTGGTGGCGGCGACCTCGTCGATCAGTGCCTGCGGGCCCGCGACGAACATGCGCGTCTCGAAGCTGAAGTCGGACTTGCCGAGTTCGTCCTTGAGGGCGGTGACGTCTTTGAGCAGGCCGTCGGCGATCGCGGCGATCGACTCCGCGTTGTCCTTGGCCTTGGCGTCGGCGGCGTCGTCGGGCGAGATCTGGCCGGGCTTGTCACCGATCTCCGCGGCCTGCGGGGGCCACAGGAAACGTTCGATGCGGTGGAAGCCGGTGAACTCGGTCTTGCCGCCCTCGGTGTCGTCCCAGCGCATGTCGATCTTGGGGTCGAGGTCGGGGAACGACTCGGCGACCGGCTCGATGCGCTCGTAGAAGGTGCGCACCTGGCCGAACATGGCGCGGGCGCCGTCCTGGTCGCCGCTCTTGACCTTGTTGGTGAAGTCGGTGACCTGCGCGACGAGGCCGTCGAGCTGGCCGCGCACGTAGTCCAGGTACCGTTCGCGGGCGGCGTTGACGTCGGCCGGTGCCTGCGACTTCTCCTTCTTGTCGCCGGTGACCTTGAGTTCCTTGCGGATGCCCGAGCCCACCATGCCCGGTTTGCAGGCGACGGTGTAGGTGCCCGGGTCGGTGATCTCGACGGTCAGATTGCCGGTGACGCCGGGGCCGATGTTCTCGACCTCGCCGAGAACCCGGTTGTTGTTGCCGTACACGTAGAACTCGGTGACCTTGGTGCCGTTGTTGGTGACGGAGAAGTCGACGTCTCCGGTCTGCGCCTCGGTGCTGTCGAGGTCACATTCGGTCTTGGTTGAGGTGACCTTGATGGCGTCCTCGTCGGCTTTGTCGGTACATCCGGCGAGGATCAGGGGGGTGGCCACCGCGAGCGAGATGAACGCGGCGGGTTTGGCAATGCGTTGAATCACCATGGATTCCTTTCAGATACCGGCACCGGATGCGGCCGGGGCTTGTGACGGGGGATCAGAGTCGGGGGAGGTGCTGCCCGCGGGTGCGTGCTTGGCCGCTGGGCGTCGATTGGCTCGCACGAACAATACGAGCACCACGACCAGATACACCGACCACGCGATCACCTGTAACACGGTGGGATCTGGCCGGAAGTTGAAGATTCCGGCCAGAAGTGTTCCATACCACGAGGACTGGTCGTAGTGTGCGGAGAAATCGAACGCCATCGAATCGATCCCGGGCAGCCATCCATAGGTTTGCAGGGCCCGCACCCCGTACGACAGGATTCCCGCGGCGACCAGGATGAGGAAAAGCCCGGTGTAGAAGAAGAACTTGTGAAAGTCGAGATGGATGGCACCGCGGTAGATGAGCACCGTGAGGGCGATGGCGATCAGGACCCCGAGGACCAGCCCGATCAGTGGCCACAGCCCGCCCGACACACTTTCGGCGTAGCCCACCATCAGCAACGCGGTCTCGAAGCCTTCCCGGCCCACGGCGAGGAAGGCCAGACCCATCACCGCCGGACCGCCGCGCACCAGTGCGTCGGTCATTCCCGATTTCAGGTCCGAGGAAATGTGCACCGAGGCCTTGCTCATCCACAGAATCATCGTGGTCACGATCACCACGGCGACCAGCGAAGCGATTCCGGCGATCAATTCGGCGGTCAAATTGCTGATCGTCGAAGTACCCAGATGAATGATCAGAAACGCACCGAGGGTCATCGCCACCGCGAGGGCGACCCCGGCCCACACCCATTTCAATGCGTCCCGACGGTCCGATTTGATCAGGAATGCGATGAGGACCATGACGACAATGCCCGTTTCGAGACCTTCGCGAACTCCGATGAGGGCGCTGCCGAACAGTTGCGAGCCGACCGAGGGCCCATCCGCGAGAAGCAGGTTCATGCTGGTCCTTTGCTGTGCGCACCACCGTTGCGACCCGGAGACGGTTGGATTCGGTGAGGCTAACCACGCCTACGGTAATCCTCGGCGGTCGGGAACCGGAAGGGGGGACCCGGGAGTTGAACTGACGATAAGGACTTTGGGCGCACCCGGATGGGTATTCACGCCCACCGGGATCACGTTCCGGGTGCTGCGATGGGTGAAGTGGGGGTCATGAGTGAAGAAGGTAGCCGAAAGCCGGAGGAATCCGTGGGTGTTTCTAAGGGTGTCCTCAGTTCGGCCAGCCGGCCGCTCACCCGCGGCGGTGACCGCCGCGATCCTGGTCGTGATGGCAGTGGCTCTGGGAACGACCGCGTGCCTGAGTCTCCCGTCGCGGCCCGACATACCCGACAGCGAGCCGCCCGGCGTGGGAACTCCTCAGCCGTACATCGACATCAACGCCCCGGGGCGAACCGCGGACCTGCTCGCCGACTGGGCCGCGCCGATCGCGAAATCCACCGGGATCCCGGCCACCGCGCTGACCGCGTATGGGAACGCAGCCGAGATCCAGCGCCAGCAGCATCCCGAATGCGGGATCGGCTGGACCACCCTGGCCGGGATCGCGGCCGTCGAGAGCAAACACGGTCGCCATCGGGGCGCCAGGATCGCCGCCGACGGTGACACCTCACCCCATATCCGTGGGGTCGCGCTCGACGGGACGCGCGGAAACCTGAAGATCACCGACACCGACGGCGGCCGACTCGACGGCGACACGACCTACGACAGGGCGATGGGTCCGTTTCAGTTCATCCCCGAGACCTGGCAGCGCTACGGCGTCGACGCGAACGGCGACGGGAAGGCGAGCCCCGACAACCTCGACGACGCGGCGCTGTCGGCGGCCCGCTACCTGTGCGTTTCCGCGCACGGGGACATGACCACCCCGGAAGGCTGGGAGCGCGCGGTCCGCGTCTACAACAACTCCCGGCAGTACGTGCTCGACGTCCGCGACCACGCGAACGCCTACTCGATCAACGTGAGGTACTGACCACGCGCACACCATCAGGTCCGCAGCGCTCACCGGCCCGCGACCGTGTCGGTGCCCGGCTACCGGCGTCGTCAACTAGGCTTTTGGACATCCCGCGCCGGTACGTCGAGCGTGCCGGCATTTAGTTCACCGATAGGGGCGTGACTGTGGCAATCATCGATCAGGTAGGCGCGCGTGAGATTCTCGACTCGCGTGGCAACCCGACCGTCGAGGTCGAGGTTCTTCTGGACGACGGCACGCTGGCCCGTGCGGCGGTTCCTTCGGGTGCCTCGACCGGCGAGCATGAGGCCGTCGAACTGCGTGACGGTGGCGACCGCTACAACGGCAAGGGCGTGACCAAGGCCGTCCGCGGTGTGATCGACGAACTCGCACCCGCGGTCGTCGGTGGCGGATTCGAGGCCGACGAGCAGCGGCTGGTCGACCAGGCGATGATCGAGGTCGACGGCACCCCGGACAAGGGCCGGGTCGGCGCCAACGCGATCCTCGGTGTATCGCTGGCCGTGGCGAAGGCTGCCGCCGAATCCGCGGGCCTGCCGCTGTATCGCTATATCGGCGGCCCCAACGCCCGGATCCTGCCGGTGCCGATGATGAACATCATCAACGGCGGTGAGCACGCCGACAACGGCATCGACTTCCAGGAGTTCATGATCGCCCCCATCGGAGCGAACACCTTCAAGGAGTCGCTGCAGTGGGGTGCCGAGGTGTACCACGCGCTCAAGTCGGTGCTGCACAAGCAGGGCCTGAACACGGCGCTCGGCGACGAGGGCGGTTTCGCCCCCGACCTGGCCAACACCGACGCCGCGATCGCCGTCATCGGCGAGGCCGTGGAGAAGGCCGGATTCAAGTTCGGCAGCGACATCGCGATCGCGCTCGACGCGGCGTCCACCGAGTTCTTCGCCGACGGCGTGTACTCGCTCGAGGGCAAGAAGTTCTCCAGCGACGATCTCGTCCCGTACTACGAGAAGCTCGTCGCCGACTTCCCGATCGTCTCGATCGAGGACGCCTTTGCCGAGGACGACTGGGACGGCTGGGCCAACCTCACCACCGCGATCGGTGACAAGGTTCAGTTGGTGGGCGACGACCTGTTCGTCACCAACCCCGAACGCCTGGCGCAGGGTATCGAGAACGGCATCGCCAACGCGCTGCTGGTGAAGGTGAACCAGATCGGCACCCTCACCGAAACCCTCGACGCGGTGGAACTGGCGCACTTCTCCAACTACAAGACGATGATGAGCCACCGCTCGGGCGAGACCGAGGACACCACCATCGCCGACCTCGCCGTCGCCGTGGGCAGTGGTCAGATCAAGACCGGCGCCCCCGCCCGTAGCGAGCGCGTGGCCAAGTACAACCAGCTGCTGCGCATCGAGGAAGGTCTGGGTGACGCGGCACGCTACGCCGGAGACACCGCCTTCCCCCGGTTTTCGGCAGGTTCATGATTAGCTAGGCCCTATGGCATCAGAGGGCAGACGGGCGGATCGGCGTGCCACGCGGGCGCGACGGTCCGCCCGTTCGCGTCCGTCGGTGTCGCGTCCGTCGGCGTCGGTCACCGAGCGGCGCTCGGCCATACCGTTCGACGTCGACGAACTCACCGATTCCGGCGAGCACGATCTCACCGAAGTGTTCAACCAGTCCGGCGACGATCCGCCGCCGCGCGGTACCGGACGCTCTCGTCTCGCGCCGCTGGACCGGGGTACCCGGACAGCCGCTGAGCCGAGCGACTCGGACGGCACGGAACCCGACGGCTCGTCCGGTGTGAAAGCCGGGGGAGCAGACGCCGGTGGGATCAAGGCCAGGGCGTCGAGGACGTCCGGCTCGGCGAAGTCGTCGCGGAGCCGCGGGTCGGGCCGGAGGTCGAGGTCTGCGGCGTCGGGGCGCAAACACGGCGTGGTGGACCGGCTGGCCGGGTTGACGAATCGGTGGTCCAATCGGACGATCGGCATGGCGCTGATCGTGATCGTCGCCGCGATCGCGGTGGCGCTCACCTTGTCCGCGCCGCTGCGCAATTCGATGTCCGACCGGTCCGAGTTCGCACGGCTGTCGGCATCGAACTCGGAGCTGCGCAAACAGATCGCCTACTATGAGCAGAAGATCAACGAGCAGAACGATCCCGCCTACATCGAAGCGCAGGCCCGGGAGCGTCTGCATTTTGTGTATCCGGGAGAGAAGGCCGTGGTGATGATGTACCCGGGCGATGATGCCCGGAAGGCCGCCGAACGCAAGGCCGCCGAACATGCCGACAACCCGTGGTACTCCAATCTCTGGCAAGCGGTGGCCACACCGCCGAAGAAGTGAGCGCATCGCAGGCCGACCTGGACGTCGTCGCACGTCAGCTCGGCCGTGAACCGCGAGGTGTCATCGAGATCGCCTACTACACCCCCGATGGTGTTCCCGCGGTGGTCAAGACCGCGCCCCGGCTACCCGACGGCACCCCGTTTCCGACGCTGTACTACCTGACCGATCCGCGGCTGACTGCCGAAGCGAGCCGCCTCGAATCGGCGGGGGTGATGCGGGATATGACCGCGCGCCTGGAAGCCGAGCCGGAGGTTGCCGCGGCATACCGCCGCGCGCACGAATCGTTCCTGGCCGAGCGTGACGCCATCGAATCCCTCGGCACCGACTTTTCCGGTGGCGGCATGCCCGACCGCGTCAAATGCCTGCACGTGCTCATCGCTCATTCGCTGGCGAAGGGGCCGGGGCTGAATCCTTTCGGCGACGAGGCGGTGGCTTTGGCCGGCCGGAACGGCTTGTCGGGCACCGCGATTCCCGCCGACTGGCCGGGTATCACCGATGACTGAGCGGTCCGCGATCGTCGGGGCCGTGGATTGCGGTACCAATTCGATCCGCTTGCTCGTGGCGCGGCCCGACGAGTCCGGTCGTCTTATCGACCTGCACCGCGAGATGCGGGTGGTGCGTCTCGGCGAGGGTGTCGACGCGACCGGCAGATTCCTCGACGAAGCGATCGAACGTACCCGCGTCGCGCTCGCCGACTACGTCGAGGTGATGATTTCCCAAGGCGTGCAACGGGTCCGGATGGTGGCCACATCGGCGACCCGAGACGCGGCCAACCGTGACGACTTCTTCGCGATGACGGCGCGATTGCTGGGCCGGGTGGTGCCGGGTGCGGTGGCCGAGGTGATCACCGGCGACGAGGAGGCGAGGCTGTCGTTCCGTGGGGCCGTCGGCGAGTTGGATCCGGCTGCGGGACCTTTCGTGGTCACCGATCTCGGTGGCGGCTCCACGGAGGTGGTGCTCGGCGACGCCGATGGCGTGCGGGCGGCCTACTCGGCCGACATCGGTTGCGTCCGGCTCACCGAACGTGCTCTGTACTCGGACCCACCCACCGCCGAAGAGCTAGTTGCCGCAACAGAATTCGCGTCGGAGAGGCTGGCTCAGGCATTTGCCGCGGTTCCCGTCGAACAGGCGCGGACCTGGGTGGGGGTGGCCGGCACCATGACCACGCTGTCGGCTATCGGGATGGGATTGCCCGAATACGATTCCGACGTAATCCACCTGTCCCGTATCTCGCTGCCCGACCTGAACTCCGTATGCGAGCGGCTGATCGCGATGACGAGGGCTGATCGCGCCGAACTCGGCCCGATGCATCCGGGCCGCGTCGACGTCATCGGCGGCGGTTCGCTGGTCACCATGCAACTGGCGCGGGAGTTTTCCGGGCGTGCGGGGATCACCGAACTCGTGGTCAGCGAACACGACATCCTCGACGGCATCGCCCTCGGTCTGTTGCCCCTTCTTGATCCCTGAGGAGCTGTCGGGCGAGCTTGCGAGCCGACCGTGTCTCGAACCCGCTCGTTCCGAGGTGCACCGGTGAGGTATCGGAAGGTCACCGGACCCTTCGAGACCCTCGCTCTTACCTCACTTCGGCCTTCAGGGATCACGATGGCCGGTCGCGTCACACCGTTCGCAGGTTGATGTTGTTGCAGGCCTCGCACACCGACTCGGGGATAACGCCGCGCTGCTGCAGGAAGCCGAAGATCGTGCAGCCGAGGCAGAAGCCGAGAACAGCTTCGAGCGTGGCCGCGACCACGACGAGGCCGACGGTGATCTGGGCGGCGACACCCGCACCGGCCAGACTCAGGATCAGCGCGACCGTGGTGAGGACGAGTCCGATGGTTTGGGCGAATCGTTTCGGCGGGCCCGGCACCAGCTTGGTCTTGCGCCAGATCTTGGGCACGATGAACCGCACCGACAGCTGGCCGAACGGCGACAGCGTGGGCCCGGACATTACGCGCAACGCGAAGCCCAGGGCGAGCACCGCGTACAGCACCGGATGATCGACGATGATGGTGACCACGGCCAGCACCACGACCAGTCCCGCTGTGGAGCGGGCCGCGTAGTCGTTGACCGGGTTGGGGAAGGTGAACACGGAGGACGCCACCGGGTGAGACTAGCCGGGGCGGCGCCGGAACAACAGCGTTGTGGTCAGCGTGATTGTTGCTGCTCGGGCGATACGTCGAGGGCGGGCGGGTCGACGATCTCGGCGTCGAGGGTGGGTACCTCGAGGGGATCCTCGGTCAGCGCGGCGTCCGCGGCGTCGGTACCGGGGACATCGGTGTAGTCGTCGAGTTCGGGGTCGTCGGCGTCGACAACGCGGCGCGACTCGTCCTGTTTGGCCAGTTTCGCGGCCTCACGCATCTCGAAGCCGTCGGTGATGATGTCGCCGACCTCCCTGGCGACGTCGGCGACGGCCTTGGTGATGATGGTGGTGATCGAGCCCACGTGGACGGCGGTGGATTCGACCAGTTCCTGGATCATGTCCTTGTTGCGTTCGAGGCGGTCGACCATGTGAGTCCCTCTCTTCGATGATGCCGGTGTCACGACGATACCGCCCTCCACCGCGTCGAGCAGGTGCGGTGGAGGGCGGTTGTGAGCGTGGCGCAACCGATCAGGCTGCGGCTTCCTTCTTGCGTTCGATGTTGACGACGATGTCGTCGTCGCGGGTCCAGGAGTTGGGCACCGACAGCTTGGCGATCTTGGTCCAGGTCGACCACAGCTGATGCCGGAACGAGCCGGTGTTGTAGGGCAGACCGTAGCGTTCGCAGATCTCCCGGACCTCGACGGCCATCGCCGGGTACCGGCTGGCGGGGATGTCGGGGAACAGGTGGTGTTCGATCTGGTGGCTCAGGTTGCCGCTCATGATGTGGAACAGGGTGCCGCCGTCGATGTTGGCCGAACCCAGCATCTGCCGCAGGTACCACTGGCCGCGGGTCTCGTTTTCGCACTCCTCCTTGGTGAAGGTCTGCGTGCCGGTGGGGAAGTGGCCGCAGAAGATGATCGAGTACGCCCAGATGTTGCGCACGATGTTGGCGGTGGCGTTGCCGAGCAGGGTGGACACGAACAGCGGGCCGGTCAGGACCGGGAACACGATGTAGTCCTTGAGTGCCTGCTTGCGGGCCTTGCGCCACATGCCCTTGGCCAGGTGCTTGACGTCGGACCACTTGCGCTTGCCGGCGATCAGGTTGTCGGCTTCGAGGTCGTGCAGCATGACGCCCCACTCGAACAGCAGCATCAGCGCGGTCGCGTAGGCCAGGTTGCCCAGGTAGTAGGGGTTCCAATCCTGGTCGCGGGACATGCGCAGGACGCCGTAGCCGATGTCGCGGTCCATGTCGACGATGTTGGTGAACGTGTGGTGCAGGTAGTTATGGCTGTGCTTCCACTGGTCGCCGGGGCACACGTTGTCCCACTCGAATTCACGCGAGTTGTAGTTGTCCTCGCGCATCCAGTCGTACTGGCCGTGCATCACGTTGTGGCCGATCTCCATGTTGTCGAGGATCTTCGACGCCGACAGCGCGGCGACGCCGGCGATCCACGCGGGCGGCAGGAAGCCGAGGTACAGCAGGCCACGGCCGCCGACTTCGAGGCCGCGCTGCACGCGGACGATGTTGTACAGGTAGTCGCGGTCCTTCTGGCCGAGGTCTGCGACGACGCGGGCCCGCAGTTCGTCGAGTTCGCGGCCGAGTGCCTCGACCTGCTCGAAGGTCAGGTTGATCTCGGTGATGCGGTCGTCGCCGGCGGGCGTGGTGTCGGCGGGAGCGGTGTCGGCGACGGGCTTGCGGAATGAGTTGGGCTTGCGGAACGCAATGATGGGCGTTGCCATGATGGCTACCTCCGTGAAATCGATGGGTTTTAGTTACTAGAGTTCGATGTCGACGTCGCCGACCGGGGCGTTGACGCAGATCTGGATCTGGGCGTCGGCTTCGGTGTTGAGTTCGCCGGTGAGGACGTTGCGGGTGCAGCCGGTCTTCTTGACCGCGGTGCAGGAGAAGCAGATGCCCATCCGGCAGCCGGATGCGGGTTTGAGGCCGGCGGATTCGGCCTGGTCGAGGATGGTGCGTCCGTCGTTGGTGGCGTTGCTGCCGGCCTTGGTGAAGGACAGTTCGCCGGTGATGGGTTCGTTGGGGTCGACCGCGATCGGGGCGGCGAGCACGAAGGCCTCGGAATGGACGTTGTTGGTGAGTCCGGAGTCGGTGACGTGCGCGGTGACCGCGTCCATGAGTGCGGGCGGGCCGCAGACGAACAGGTCGGCGTCGGCGAATCCGTCGATGTCCTTGAGGTGGGCCGCGGTGAAGTGCTCACCGGGGTTCTCGGCGTCGCCGCGGGTGTAGAACAGCCGCAGGTCGATGCCGTTGGCGGCGGCCAGGGCGGCGAGCTCGGCTCGGTAGGAGACGTCGGCGGGGGTGCGGTCGTAATGCAGGAAGGTGACGGGTCCGGTGAACTTCTTGGCGACCAGTGTACGCAGCATTGAGAGTACAGGTGTAACTCCGCTGCCGCCGCTGATGAAGACCGCCGATGTCAGCTGCGCCGGCAGGACGAACTCACCCTGTGCCTGCGAGACGCCGAGCACCATTCCCTCGCGGGCGTTGTCCCGCAGGTAGGTGGAGACGAAGCCGTCGTCGTGGGCGGTGATGGTCAGTTCGATGGGGCTCCAGGCACCCGCCGAGGCGTTGGCCGGCGAGTAGCAGCGGCTGTGCCGGACTCCGTCGATGACGACGCTGAGCTGCAGGTACTGGCCTGCTTTGTGGCCTTTCCACTGGCGGGTCGGGCGGAGCGAGAGGCGCACTGTGCGCTCGGTGGGGCGGCTGACGCCGACGACCGTGGCGCGCACGTCGCGCCAGGTGAGGCTGGGGTCGACCAGTTCGAGGTAGCTGTCCACCGGATGCGGTGTGAGGGCGGCCTCCACGATCGAACCGACAAGCTTGGGAAGTCGAATACTCATCGGGGGCTCTCCGTTCGTTCTGTGTTCGCGAGAATGGGCGTGTTCTCGTTTTTGAGTGAACATCTGTACACGAATGAGTGTGGCACATGTACCGGTGTGGTGGTCAAGTGCGAACCGATGTGAGTGCTGTCACGCCCTGTGGTGTATGCGCCGATCGACCCGGAGGCGCTTGACGTGGGCGGTGTCGTCGTGGCCGCGCGGCACGACTTAGACTCGACTGCGTGACCCGTACCGGAAACTCGACCCGCACATCGCGTGGGCGGCGTGCCGAATCGGGCGATGGTGACGGGGGCGGCACCTCCCGCCCGGCTTCCACGCGCGCAGGCGCCGCACGTGCCGACCCCAAACGCGCCGACGCCGAGAGTCGCGCCGACCGCAAGAGCCGCACGCGTCAGGCGCTGCTCGACACCACGCTCGACCTGGTGTCCGAGCGCAGCTTCGCCAGCATCAGCCTGCGTGAGGTGGCGCGGGGCGCGGGTATCGTTCCCACCGCGTTCTACCGGCATTTCGCGTCGATGGAGGACCTGGGCGTCACCCTCGTCGAGGATTCGATGCGGGTGCTGCGCCGCACCTTGCGCGACGGTCGTCGCGACCTCGCCGCCCGGCAGGCGCTGCCCACTGTACGTACGTCGATCGACATCCTGTTCAACCAGGTCAGAGAGGACGAATCGGCGTTCCGCTTCCTGATCCGCGAACAACACGGTGGCGTCACCGAGGTCCGGCGCGCCATCGACACCGAACGCCGGTTGTTCGCCAAGGAACTGGCGATCGACCTGGCCCGGCTGCCGGATCTGTCGGCCTGGGACGCCGAAGATCTGGAAATGGTCGCCGATCTGATCGTGACGATCATGCTGACCTCGGTCGCGGAGTACCTCGACAGCGACTATCGGGGCAGAGGTCTGGAGCGCGAGGTGATCGACCGGGTCGAACGGCAACTGGTGCTGGTGTTCCTGGGCATGGACCGGTGGCGTTCGCGGCGTGATCACTGACGCCGGCGGTACAGAGGCGTCGGATTCGCCCCTGGGCGTCGATCAACCGGACGGGCTTTGCGGCTGACGCCTCGAATGTCCGAGTCCGTGAATATGCTGAGCGCATGACTGGGCAGAATCGGGCGGGAAGCATGTTCGGGCACTATCGCCTCGACGAACTCATCGGCCGCGGCGGCATGGGCGAGGTGTATCGCGCGTACGACACCGCCAAGGACCGCTTCGTCGCCCTGAAGATCCTGTCGCAGGGCCAGGCCGCCGATCCGACCTATCAGCAACGATTCCGCCGCGAGTCACAGGTGGTGGCGCGCCTCGGTGAGCCGCACATCATCCCCATTCACGACTGGGGCGAGATCGACGGCGTGCTGTACCTCGACATGCGCCTGGTGGACGGCAAGGACCTGCGCGCCGTGCTGCGGGACGGGGGAGCACTGAGCCCGGAGCGGGCCGTCGCCATCGTCGAGCAGGTCGCCGCCGCGCTCGACGCGGCCCATCGCGACGGACTGGTACACCGCGACGTCAAGCCGGAAAATATCCTGTTGTCCGACAACGACTTCGCCCATCTCGTCGACTTCGGTATCGCGCACGCCGGTGACGACACCCGGCTCACCCAGGCCGGTAGCGCGATCGGGTCGCTGGCCTACATGGCGCCGGAGATGTTCGAGAACACCCCCATCACGGCGGCCTGTGACATCTACGCGTTGACGTGCGTGCTCTTCGAATGCCTGACGGGGCGGGTGCCGCATCCGGCGAGCACTGTCAGTTCGGCGATCAGGGCCGCGCTTTTCGACGCCCCGCCGCGGGTCAGCACCGTCAAGGCGGGAGTTCCGGCAAGTTTCGACACCGTCATCGAGACGGGACTGGCCACAGCCCCGGCACGCCGGTACGCCACGGGCCGCGACCTGGCTCACGCGTGCCGGGCCGCGCTCGCCGGTCCGGGGCAGGTGCCCCCGCCGGTTGCGGCACCACCTGGCTACGGTGCCGAGCAGTACCAGCAGACACAGATCCGCGGTGCCGCGCTGTCGGGGCCGGATCACTCGGGGCTCGATCACTCGGGGCCCGGCTATTCCGCAACGATTCCTCCCGGGTCGAATCCGTTTGGCGCGCAGAAGTATCCAACAGGACCGGGTGCGGGTCCGGGCACTGCGGGCTTCGGGTCGGGTGCGCCTGCCTCGGGCACCACCCCCTACGGCCCGTCCCAGCAGTTCGCGGCATCGCAGGGGACCGGTCCCTACGGTGGCGCGCCATACGGCACCGGGCCGCAGGGCACCGGACCTTATGTTCCCGCCGCGAGTCCGTATCGGACAGGGCCGCAAGGCTATCGGCCGTCCGGTGGCGGACGTGACCGCAATATGCTGATCCCGATCATCGGCATCATCGCCGTGGCGCTCGTCGGTCTGCTCGCAGTGGGCGGTTTTCTGTTGCTGAGCAAGGGTTCCGGAGACGGCTCACAGGAAGGGAAGTCGACGGCCTTGGTCACCACGACCGTGACGCCCACGCAGGACACGCAGGTGCAGACCACAACGACGGACCCCGGACCGCCGCCCAATACGTCGCAGTGCAACAGCGATGTCGGCGTCGGGACCGGCACGCCCACGAGCTGCGGGTTCGCGGTCAACGTCCGCGCCGCGTACCTGGCCGCCGGTCCCAAGGGGCAGGCGCGGGTGATCGTCGCGAGCAGTCCGATCACCGGCGACACCTACCGCATGTCCTGTGCCCCGGCAGGGGGGATCGTGGTGTGTCGCGGCGGAAACAACGCCGTCGTTCACATTTACTGAGAGGATGCGAATTCTTCACGGACCGGGTCGTCGCGCCGTGTTGGTGTCGGCCGCGGTGCTGATGACCGCGGGGGCGACGACCGGGTGCGGCGGCGGTGGTGACGGCGTGCTGCCGCCGGTGACGACGTCGACGGTAACGGTGACCGCGACGCCCGTCAGTGCCCCGGTACCGTCGCGGACGCCCACGTCATCAGCCTCGGCGCACCGGACCCTCCTGGTGTCCGCCCTCGAAGGTGCGATCGGGCGTGCCGGTCAGCCGGTCGGCGTCGCGATCGTCCCGGTCGGGAAATCCGAGCCGGTGATCACCGCGGGTGATCAGACACCGATGGTGGCCTGGTCGACCATCAAGGTGCCGCTCGCGGTCGCCTCCGAGCGTGCGGGCGGTCAGTCCGCACCGCAAACCCGGGCGATCGTCGAGTCCGACAACTCCGCGGCCGAAAGTCTTTGGGCTTCAATCGGATCTGATACCGATGCCGCGGCCGCGGTGACCGCGATACTGCGCGAGGCCGGCGACACCACCACCACGGTGCCGAGTGCACAACTGCGCGCTGGATTCACCACCTTCGGCCAGACGACGTGGCCCCTGGCCGCGGCGGCCGCGTTTACCGCCCACCTTCCGTGCATGGCCGGTACCGAGCATGTGCTCGCGCTCATGGGGCAGGTCGCCGGCAATCAACAGTGGGGTGTGGAGGCGATGGCCGCACCGTCATCGACGGCGGTCAAGGGCGGTTGGGGTCCGGGCCCGTTCTCGGGGGAGGTGGTCCGCCAGATCGGCCTGGTCACACACAGTGACGGCACGATGACGGCGATCGCGATGGCCACGCAGGGAGCCTCCCTCGACAGTGGCGTCGCGGCGATCAATGTCGTTGCACAACAACTCGACACGATGCTCAGAAAGCTTCCCCGGGGACGGTGCTGACCGCCGCCGGCCCGGATCGTGCGTTTTCGGTCAGGGCGATTTCAAACCTGGACCGGCGATGGTGTCGGACACACACTGCCTGGTGTGTCCGCGCATTTTCATTGGTTCCTGCCCACGTACGGTGATTCCCGCAATCTGATGGCCGGCGGCCATGGCAGCTTGATGTCCGGCGACCGCCGCGCCGACCTGCGATATCTCAAGCAACTCGCCGCCGCAGCCGAGACCAACGGCTTCGAAGCGGTGCTCACCCCCACCGGATTGTGGTGCGAGGATGCCTGGCTGACCACCGCGGCGCTGATCGACGCCACTGAGACGCTGAAGTTCCTGGTCGCCTTCCGGCCCGGACTCACCAGCCCCACGCTCGCCGCCCAGATGGCCGCGAGCTTCCAATGGCACTCGCAGGGAAGGCTTTACGTCAATGTTGTGACCGGCGGTGAGGCCAGTGAACAGCGTGCGTTCGGCGACTTCCTCACCAAGGAGGCCCGCTACGAGCGTGGCGACGAGTTCCTGACCGTCGTGCGCAGGTTGTGGGAGTCCGACGAGCCGGTGAACTTCTCCGGAAGCCATGTGCGGGTGGAGAACGCAGTGCTCGGCCGTCGCCCGGATCCGTTGCCGCAGGTATTCTTCGGCGGCTCGTCGCCGGCGGCGGGAACGGTCGCCGCCCGCCATGCCGACACCTACCTGACGTGGGGTGAGAAGCCCGACGCGGTCGCGGAGAAGATCTCGTGGATCTCCGGACTCGCCGAACGCGAACAACGCACGCTCGACTACGGCATCCGTCTGCACGTGATCGCCCGCGAGAGCTCGGAACAGGCGTGGGCTGAAGCCGCCCGGTTGCTGTCCGGGCTCGACCCGCAGACCGTGGCGGCCGCGCAGGCCAATCTGGCGCGGTCCGAGTCCGAGGGCCAGCGCCGCATGCTCGACCTCCACAGCGCGGGAGCCGCCTTCGACAACGACGCCGACCCGCATTCGCTGGAGATCTACCCCAACCTCTGGGCCGGTGTGGGTCTGGTACGTGGCGGTGCGGGCACTGCGCTGGTCGGTTCCTACCGCGAGGTCGCCGAACGGATCGCCGAATACCACGCGCTCGGGCTCGACCACTTCATTCTGTCGGGGTATCCGCACCTGGAGGAGGCGTACCACTTCGGCGAGGGGGTGCGTCCGCAGCTGGCGCGGCTCGGGCTGGTCGAGCAGGACCAGGGTGGTGACGTCGTGCACGGCGCATTCCTGCCGACGCTGCGGGCCGCATCCTCGTAGGACGTCGGCCACATCGGCGTGTCACATCGCCGGCTCGGTCAGTCCGGCCGGGCATGCCTTCCCCCGGCGCGGCGGGGCGCCGGCTCGTGCTCTGTGGTGACTACACCGGCGGGTGAGGTCAGGGCCGCGGCTATCGCAGTGGTCAACGGCACAGACAGTGCGATAGCGATACCACCGACGAACGAGCGGCCCAACTCCACGGCCACCGCATCGGTGGTGACGAGCGAACCGAACGGCTGCTGCGCCACGGAGAACAGCAGCAACAGCGGTAGTGCGCTGCCCGCGTAGGCGAAGATCAGCGTGTACACGGTGCTGGCGATATGGTCGCGGCCCACCCGCATCGCCGCCCGGAACGTCGCCAGCCGCGACGGCTCACCCGCGGCGGCCAGTTCGAACGCGGCCGACGCCTGGGTGATCGTGACATCATTGAGTACACCGAGCGCCCCGATGATGAAACCGGCCAGCAGCAACCCGCTGATCGAGATGTTGCCCTGGTAGACCTGCAGATTCATCGTCTGGTCGCCGGACAGGCCGGTCAGCTTCATCGTGCTGATCGCCAGCGCCGACAAGGCGCCCGCCACGAACAACGACACCAATGTGCCCAGCAGCGCTGAACTGGTCCGCATGCTGACCCCGTGCGCCAGATACAGCACGACGAACAGGATCGTCGCCGACGACACGATGGCCACCGCCACCGGTGAACTGCCTTCGAGGATCGCGGGCAGGGTGAAGAAGCCGAGCACGGCGAACGCGAAGATCAGCCCCAGAATCGATCGCAGGCCACGCCACGACGCGACCAGTACGATCGCCGCGAAGAACGCGAGCGCCCAGATGATCGTCGGCGTTCCGCGACGGAAGTCGAAGAATCCGTAGCGGACACCGCCGTCGGGAGCCGGGGTGGCCGCGACCTTGATCTTGTCGCCGACATGCAGCGTCGGCTGGCCCGGCTGCGGGTCGTCGAGGGTGCGCTTGTCGACGGCCATGCTGTCGGGGCTCTTACCCGACTGAGCCCGATTGGTCGGGACCTCCAGCAGCGTGAACCTCCCCTTGTACTGCCCCGATGTCAGTTTGACGATGTTCTGGATGCACGGGCCCGCACCCGCGTTCTCCAGCGCGATGTCGGCGGTGTCCTGGACCGTTCCGCTCAGGGGGTTGAGACAGTTCGCCCGCTGCTGCTCGAAGATCTCGGCGTCGACGGTGGTGATCGAGCCGCCGTCCGCGGCCCGGAACTGGGTGGGGATCGGATGGTCGCTGTAGGAGGGCCACAGCACGATCGCCCCCGCCGCCACCGTGAGCCCGATCAGGCTAAGCGCACCGATGACGATGTAGCGGGCCAGCGGGGAGAAGTTCGCGGCGATCGCGGACAAATCGTGAGAATGCCCGTGCCCGTGGGAATGTCGGCTCGCATGATCGTGTCCGGAATGGCTGTGTCCGGGTTGACTGTTTCCGGGTCCGCCGGGACGAGAGGGGGTCACGCGGCCACCCTAGAGGATTCCGAACCTGCGTGCGCGGAGCTGGACCGGAGGTGCCGCCCACCTGCGGTGCGGGTGCTGACGCCGACCACACCCGACGAGCTGTCGCCGGCGCTGCGTTCAGCGAGATATTCGAGGCGTTTCAGGAACAATGCAGGACACCGATCCCGCTGCCGGGGTCGGCAGGGGGATCGGTGTCCTGTTGTCGATTCCGGACGGACCTGATCAGCAGATCGAGATGCGGAACTGTCCGATCGGGATGTGGACGCACACGCTGACCGAACCGATCGAGTAGTACGGTGCCTTCTCGACGGGCGCAGCGGATGCGGTCGGGGCAACGGCTCCGGTGATTGCGAAGGCCGCTGCAGCCGTACCCAATCCGACGGCGATTCGTTTCTTCACTGCTACTCCTCGATATCGTTGGTGGCTGCCGGCCACCTTGGCGTACAAGGTGTCAGTGCCATAACTTTTCCCCGCAATCGGGGCTGCGGCCGACTATACCGACCGGGGCCGGTGGTATAAAGCACTCTGGCCAAAACAGTGCACATCCGTAGACAATTCGCCCGTACGGGGGACACATGCCCCGCGGACGTGCCGCTCAGACCGTGTAGCCGAGCAGTGACTTGACCTCGAGGAAGTCGTCGAAGGCGTAGTCGCTCCACTCGCGGCCGTTACCGCTCTGCTTGTAGCCGCCGAACGGTGTGGACGGGTCGGGTCCGGCCCCGTTGATGAAGATCTGTCCGGCCCGGATGCGCGAGGCGACCGAACGCACGGCGTCGGTGTCGTCACCCGACACGTAACCGGCAAGGCCGTACTCGGTGTCGTTGGCGATGGCCACCGCGTCGTCGACGTCGTCGTAGCCGATGATCACCAGGACCGGACCGAAGATCTCGGTGCGAGCGACCTCCATGTTGTTGTCGACGTTCGCGAACACCGTCGGACGCACGTAGTAGCCCTCAGATAATCCGTCGGGCCGTCCGGTGCCGCCGAACGCGACGGTGGCACCGGCGTCGATCCCGGACTGGATGAGAGTCTGGATCTTGTCGAATTGAGCCTGCGACACCACCGGACCCAGGCGCGCACCGCTGTCGGGAGCGCCGACCGTCAGCTTGTCCGCGACTGATTGTGCTGCCTCAATGGCTTCGTCCATGCGTGCCGCGGGAACGAGCATGCGGGTGGGTGCGTTGCAGGACTGTCCCGAATTGGTCATCACCGACAGCACACCGCCTGCGACGTTCTTGGCCAGTGACGCGTCATCGAGAATCACGTTGGGACTCTTGCCGCCGAGTTCCTGCGCGACCCGCTTGACCGTGGGCGCGGCTGCCTTGGCCACCTCGATGCCCGCACGGGTGCTTCCCGTGATCGACACCATGTCGATGTCCGGGTGGCTGGACAATGCTGCGCCCACACCGGGGCCGTCGCCGTTGACCAGATTGAACACACCTGCCGGAAGGCCTGCCGTATCAATGATTTCGGCGAGGATCGCGGCGCTGAACGGGGCCACCTCCGACGGTTTGACCACTATCGTGCAGCCGGTGGCCAATGCGGGCGCGATCTTGCAGGTGAGCTGATTGAGGGGCCAGTTCCACGGGGTGATGAAACCGCACACGCCGATCGGCTCCTTCACCACCCGCGACGTGCCACGATCCTCGGCGAAGGAGAATCCCGGAAGCTGCGCGGCCGCCGTCATCAGATGGGCGAGCCCGATGGGCACCTGAGCGCCCGCGGCGAGCGCATCCGGTGCGCCCATCTCCTCGGTGACCGCGGCTGCCAGATCGCCCATGCGCTTCTGGTATTCGGCGATGATGGCGTTGAGAGCGTCGACGCGCTCGGCCACCGTCGTCCGGCTCCAGTCTGCGAATGCACGGCGGGCCGCGGTGACCGCGATGTCCACGTCCTGCGCGTTGCCGATCGCCACGTGTCCGGCGACCTGCTCGGTGGCCGGGTTGATGACGTCGAGCAGGACGGGATCGGCGGCCTCCACCCACTTACCGTCGATATAGAACTTGGTGATCTCGCGCATGGGTGCTCCTCCGGCGACGTTGACGTGACTAAGCGAATATGTCACCGATCACGCGAGCGCGCAGGTGATCACGCGTGCTTCTTGATGATCTTCTTCACTTCGGCCGCGGTGACGTTCTTGGCGACCTGCTTACCGTTCTTGATCTTGCGGATCGTGAAGAGGTCGTCCTTCTTCGCAGCGGCGACATGGAGCCCGACTTTCTTGGCGGCCTTGTTGAGGTCCTCGATCATGAGCCGGATATTACGGGGCGAAGGTGAACACGCAAGCCGGGATGGACGTAGCGGTGACCTTCGTCCCGGAAAGCGGTTCTGGATGTGGTCCATTGGTCTCCGTGCCACCGGTGATCGTGGCGCCGGTGACCTCAGGCGATGCTGCTGAGGATCGCCACCACCACGCCCGCGATGCTGAGCGCGATCACGGTGGCTCCCGTGCCGATGGCCAGCTGTTTACGGTGATTGGCGAGCGCGTTCACGCACACCCCGACGCACACCAGGATGACCGCGGCGTAGAGCGCGATACCGAGGGTGAGGAGCGCGGCGTCGCCGTCAGCGGCCGCGATGACAGTGGTGGTCACGAGTTGAACGACTCCTGCTGATCGTGTGGACCCTGAACACTCACGGTAGCGGTCCGGATCGCGCGCACGTTCGCGCGGTGCTCCGCAAGTCCGCCGGTCGTCCCTACCGAGTCCTCTCCTGCCACACCGCCCGGTCAAGCCTGTGGACCAGGCAGTCGTCGCCGTCGAATGTCCGCCTCCCGACGATGCGGAATCCGAGCCGCTGATAGAAGCGATGCGCATCGGTGTTCGAGTTCAGCGGATCGATGATGATCGCGACCGTCGACGGGTCGGCAAAGGCGTTGTCGATCACCTCGGTCATCATCGCGGTTCCGTATCCACGGCCCAGCGCGTCCTTCTCGCCGATCCAGATGTCGAGGGCCCGGAGGTTCGGTTCCACCTCGCCCCAGTAGTGGGTCGGTTCGGCGAGCGGATCGATGATCTGCATCGCCCCGATCGGTCGTCCGTCGACCTCCGCGATCAGGTGGTAACTGACGTCGCTCGCCCCGGCGATTTCCTCGGCCCAGTCACTGCCATCGAAAGCTGTTGTGGCGGTCGGATCATCGGTGCTACATGCGATGACGTGCGGTTCCCGGTCCCACGCCTGGAGCAGCGGCACGTCGTCAAGTGTCGCCGGGCGGAGCATCACGGTCTGCTGTGAAGGACCCATCGGCCCAGCCTACGTCGGCTGGGTCACGTCGTGTGGTGATGTGGTGCCCCCAGTCGGACTCGAACCGACACTTGGCGGATTTTAAGTCCGCTGCCTCTGCCAATTGGGCTATAGGGGCGCACGCCGCGACGCAATGGCCCGGTGGTTCCAAGGCTAGGGCAGCGTCCGAGATCAGGTGATCCCGGGTCGGATCTAGGGCGTGCTAGCCGACCAGGCCGATGCGGGCGGGCGGAATACTCAGTGGCGCAAGCGATTGGTCGAGCTCGTCGCGTAAGTCGAAGCAGTCGGCGTGGTCGCCGAAGCCGACGGCGCCGACCATCTGGAAGCCGTCGTAGACGCGGACGGTGGCGTCGTAGTCATCGAGCGATCCGGTGACCTCGAGGCGGTCGCCCAATTGTGGCCAGCCGATCATCTGGATTCCGACGCCGTACTGCTCGGTCCGGGCTATCGGGATCGGCGGGACGCCGGGCTCGATCTCGAAGCCGAGATCGGCGAGTACCGTCATGGCGACGGCCTTGCCCTGTCCGCGGGCGGTGAGCCAGTGCCCGCCACGAGGGGGCGGGGCCGTGATCCGGGGCGGGGTCCGTTATACCTCGCCCGCCGCGTTCGGGGCCCGCCCACTCGTGCGCAGATTCCCATCCGTCCGGATACCCGTTGTGCGAGAGCTGATTTCCGAATACCTCGCCAGCGCGGTGGCCGGTCCGGCGCCGGCCGCGACGATGACGTGGCCGTGGGATGGGGTGTCGAATCCGTTGCCGTCGACGCGGTCGGGGGTGGCGTTGGTGACCGTCGCCTGGGTCAACAGGTTCACGCCGTGGGCACGGTGCAGGTCGGCGAAGTGATCGGCGAGCGGGGCGGGGAGGCTGTCGCCGAGGATCTGATCAGTGGCCTCGAGCAGGGTGACGGACTTGCCGGCCTGGGCGGCATTCGACGCGAGTTCGAGGCCGATCAGTCCGCCGCCGACGATGATGAGCCGGTCGTCGTGGCGCATCGCCGACTGGATGGCCACCGCGTCGCGGCGGGGGCGGAGGGCGCGGCGCCCGGGGCCCAACCAGGGGGGGGGCCGCGCGACACCCCCGGGGGCCCGGGGCAGGGCCTCGGCGGGGGGGGAGGGGCGGTCCCGGGGGGTCGCCGCGAACCGTTTCGATGCCACGGGGACCAGGTCGGCCTCGTCGCACTCGGCGCTGTTCACCGCCTCGGGGGGGGG
>NZ_CALLZT010000094.1:0-2575 GCF_937858515.1 uncultured Gordonia sp.
AATGGCACGTCAAACGAGCACACCACCAGCACTGGCCCCAACCCGCAGGGCCACCTGCCTACACGCCAGTGCGCACTAACTGAACGGTATTGAGGCTAGCTAGGGCTCGGGCGTCCACGCAAGGCATCCAGTTCGTCGCCGGCCGCGACATCGTCGATGTCCCGGATCTGTGCATCGAGAGTGGATATGCCGGTCAGGATCGCGTAGATCGCGGTCTTCTCCAGCCACAGCCGTGAATCGCGGTAACCCGACGACGCATCGGCAACCACTTCAGCGTTACGCGGATCCTGCGGCACAATCTCATCCAGGCTCGAATACGACGTCGCGGTCGTGTCCTTCACCGACGCGGTCAGACCGCGGCCCTTTACCAAACCATCCGTCCGAACCCTGCTCAGCGGAGGCTCTCAGCGCAAGCGCCGTTCCTTACGCCGGAGCAGGTGGCGGTGCGACTGGGGATCTCACGCCCGACGATCTCGCGCCGCATCAAAGCCGGTGATTTGAAGGCGGTCACGGTTGGTAACCGCAACCGCATATCTGTCGCTGAGTTCGAGCGTTTCCGCGATGCCTACCTTGACGAACTGGCCGTTGCCTTCGCCGAGGACTTCTGATCGCCCAGATGACCCCGCACTGCCTCGGGATACCAAGTTGTCCATCACGGGTCGTTCGCACGGTCGTGTTTCGTGCGGTGCGGGTACCGTATGGCATGGGCAGGACCACGGTCTATCTGCCCGACGAACTCGATCAGCGGCTCGCGGCTGAGGCGCAGGCTCAGGGCGTGAGCAAAGGAGAGCTCATTCGCCGTGGTGTCACCAAACTGCTCGACGAGAGTCAGCGGGCCCGGCAGGCGAAGCCGTTCCCGGTGTTCCACAGTGGGCGTAGCCGAAGCGTCGACGAACTGCATGAAGCATTGGTCGAGCAGATTGCTGAGCGTGCCGCACGACGATGATCGTCATTGGCTGGGCGTCGAGTTCGGTGATGTCCTTGCGCGCGGTGGTTCCTCTGGGGCTCAACGGGCTCGGTGAGCGGGAGCCGCAGCTACTGGCCCGGGTCGCGTTCGGGGAGGGGACGTTCGATGATGGTGGGGCGGCCGTAGGCGTGGCGGACTCGGCGTTTGGCTGCCAGGTAGACGCCTTCGGTGCGTTCGGCGACCTCGCGCCAGGAGAAGTCCTCGGTGAGGCGGTCGCGGGCGCGGCGGGCACGCACTGCGGCGGCGGCCGGGGCGTCGAGGGTCTTGCGGATCGCCGAGGCGATGCCGGCGACGTCGGCGGGTTCGAAGGTGAAGCCGGTGACGCCGTCGTCGACGGCTTCACCGAGGCCACCGGCGGTGGAGACGACGAGGGGGATGCCGGTGGCGGCGGCTTCGAGGGCGACGATGCCGAACGGTTCGTAGCGGCTCGGCAGCACGATCGCGGCGCAGCGCTGCATCGCTGTGACCAGTGAGTTGTGGTCGAGGGCGCCGACGAACCGGACCGAGCGGGTCACCTTGTATTTGCGGGCGGTCTCCATCAGCCAGTCGAGCTGGGTGCCGGTGCCCGCGATGGTCAGGGTAGTGCCGGGGTGGGTGCGGCGGACGCGGGGGAGTGCGGCGAGCAGATCCTGGACACCCTTCTCGTATTCGAGGCGTCCGGCAAACAGCAGTTCGGCCGGGCCCGATGTGGCCGGGCGGGGTGCGAACGGCCAGGTGTCGACGTCGATACCGTTGTGGATGACCTGGATCTCCTCTGGACCGAACAGCCGGTTCACCTCGTCACGCATCGACTCCGAACAGGTGATGAGGGCGTCGGCCTCGTTGGCCAGCCACCATTCCACCGAATGCACCTGCCGGTTGGTGGAGCCGCTGACCCAACCGCTGTGCCGGCCCGCCTCGGTGGCGTGGATCGTGGCCACCAGCGGCACGTCGAAGAACTCGGCGAGAGTGATCGCGGGGTGGGCGACCAGCCAGTCGTGGGCGTGCACCACATCGGGTACCCACGCGGTTTCCGGGTCGCCGGCCAGAATGCGCAGGCCGGCGCGAACGAACGAATGGCCCATCGCCAGCGTCCACGACATCATGTCGGTGCCGAATTGGAACTCGTGCGGATCCTCGGCGATGGCGATCACCCGCACCCCGTCGGCGCGAGAATCGGTGGTGGGGTGGGTGAGTGAGTCGGTGCCCGACGGCCTGCGCGTGATGACGGTGACATCGTGGCCCAGCCCGGCCAGATCGACGGCCAGGTGGTGGACGTGGCGGCCGAGACCGCCGACGATCACCGGCGGGTACTCCCACGACACCATCAACACCCGCATGCGTCAGTCTCCCCATCGGTGGTTGTTCCGGTTGCCGTGACAAAGGCCGTCTCGTCGGACAGTAGCCCTTCCGAGAAGAGTCTGCGAGCGTCGATCCCGGCAAACAGGTTGTCGGCCCGCGACCAGTTCTCCGCCAGTCGCGTTGCCTGCTCGTCCCGGCCGCGTGCGGCGGCGTCGCAGATCTCGCGCGTGGCGTGGGCGTGTTTGTGGGCGCGATCGACGGCATATCCGGCGGCGGTGTCCTTGGACACCATGAACGGCCAGTCCGACTGCACCGTCATCAGGGTTT
>NZ_CALLZT010000095.1:0-3980 GCF_937858515.1 uncultured Gordonia sp.
CCAACCCGCAGGGCCACCCACCTACACGCCGGTGCGCACTAACTGAACGGTATTGTGTCTAGGGCGTGTCTCCCACTAGCCTCGCTTGACCGAGAGGACGGTCAGGTTCGAGCTCTGGAACTGTGTGGAGAACACGGTCCCCGTGCGTTCGTCGACGGCGAGGGTGTGCACGCCGACGCCTGCGGGAATGGCTCCTACCACCGCGTTGGTCTTCAGGTCGATCACCGTGAAGGTCTTCTTGAAGAGGTTCGACGTGTACGCGACGCGGCGCTTGGAGTCGATGGCGATCTTGTTGGGCGTCGCACCGGTCTGGATGCGTGCGACGATGGTCAGCGAATCGGGGTCGATCACAGCGACCTCGCCGGTGGCGAAGCTGGCCGCGTAGACCTTGCCGGTGGCCGCATCCACGGCCGGCCGCGAATTGGCGGCGGTGGTGATCTTCTTGACGATCGTGTTGGTGCGGCTGTCGACCACGGTCAGGTAGTTGGTCTTGCCCTTGGTCTTGATATCGGCGTTACCGATGTATACCCGGTGGCGCGT
Organism: uncultured Gordonia sp.; assembly: GCF_937858515.1. Classification (NCBI taxonomy): domain Bacteria; kingdom Bacillati; phylum Actinomycetota; class Actinomycetes; order Mycobacteriales; family Gordoniaceae; genus Gordonia; species uncultured Gordonia sp. Next base: position 541 of record NZ_CALLZT010000095.1, read on the forward strand.
GGAATCGATCGCGATGAACGACGGGCTGTAGATGTCCTTGATCCGCGTGATCTCGCGTCGGGTGGCGGTATCGATCACGGCCACCTCGTCGAGGGTCACATTGGCGATATACGCACGCCCGGTGGTCGGGTCGGCGGCGATACCCATCGGATGGTCGAGCTTGGACTTGACCATGTCGCCCGGAGTCGCGGCGCGTGCGTTCATGCTGACGATGGTGGCGGCGTTGGTCTCGGCGTTGGTGGTGAGCACTCGCCCGGCCCTGGTGTCGAGCGCGATCCCGACCGGGATCTGCTTCATCGGCATCTTCGCCGGGATGGTCTTACTGACCGGGACGGTAGTCGTGGGGAGGTTGTTGTAACTGATCGAACGCAGCACCTTACGGCTGTCGGCGCTCAGGACCGCGACCTTGGGGTTGAGCGGATGCGGATAGGGCAGGACCTGTCCGCTCTTGGGATCCTTGTAGTTGAAGTCGTCGGCGTCGGTCACGAAGATCTTGCGGCGCTTCTGATCGATTGCGAGTTCGGCGCCGTCGGCGACACCGGCGGGGATGGACGTCTGCGAGTACGACCAGCCCGACGCCAGCTTGGTGCTTGCCGGGGCCGCGGAGGCGGGAGAGGTGAGGGTCGCCGCCACGACGAGTCCGGCGACAACCGGAGCACCCACGCAGCAAACATGTCGGATTCGTCGTGAATTCATGGTTCGGACCTTAGCAGGGTGCGACGGCATGGGTAAGGGTGCCCTTTCTTCCTGTGATCGCTCGTCTACGTGGTCTGCCAGACCGGTATGACCAGCGGAGTATTCGATTCGGGGTCGTCGATGATGCGGCACGCCAGTCCGAATACGCCGGCCACGAGGTCGGCCGTGACCACGTCTGCCGGTGCGCCCGCCGCGATCACCTCACCGGCGCGCATCGCGATGATGTGGTCGGCGTAACGGCAGGCCTGATTGAGGTCGTGCAGTACGGCCACCACCGTCCGGTTCTCCTCACGCTGCAGCCGTCGGCACAGGTCGAGCAGCTCCACCTGAAAGGCGATGTCCAGGTAGGTCGTCGGCTCGTCGAGCAATACCAGCGGGGTGTCCTGGGCCAGGACCAGGGCCACCCAGACACGTTGGCGCTGGCCACCGGAGAGCCTGTCGACCCGCTCACCGGCCAGGTGCGCCACACCGGTGGCCACCATCGCCGCGGCCACCGCGTCTTCGTCTGCCTGCGACCACTGCCGCAGGAATTGCTGGTGCGGGTAGCGGCCCCGCGACACGAGTTCGGCGACCCGGATGTCCTCGGGCGGGATCGAGGTCTGCGGCAGCAGCCCCAGAATCTTCGCGACCTCCTTGGTCGAGTACTTTTCGATCGATTTTCCGTCGAGGACGACCGAGCCCGCAGTGGGGGCGAGCAGCCGCGACAACGCCCGCAGCAGCGTCGACTTCCCGCACGCGTTCGGGCCGATGATCACGGTGAACTTGTTGTCGGGGATCTCGACGGTCAGATCGCGGGCGATGGCCTTCTCGCCGTAACCCAGCGTGAGGCCGTCGGCGCCGAGTCTGGTGGAGATCGCGGTCATTGTTCCTGCCTCATCTCGCGGTACAGAAGGTAACAGAGGTAGATGCCGCCGAGGCATACCGTGATCACGCCCACCGGTAGTGCCCGCGGCGAAAAGGCGCGTGCGGCAACGACATCGCTGACGACGAGCAGTAGCGAGCCGAGCAGCGCGGTGACTGTGAGCGGTGTGCGCCCGCCGCCGACGAGCCTGCGGGCGATATGCGGTGCGGACAGAGAGATGAATGCGATCGGTCCGGCCACCGCGGTGGCGGCCGCGGTGAGCGCGACGCCGAGGATCGGTAGACCGAGTTGTGAAGCCCGCGACTGCGCGCCGAGCGTCCTGCCGAACTCGGGTCCGAGCTCGAAGACCGGATGCCGCCGCGACAATGCCGCAACCCCGACGACGAGGACGATGATCACGCACAGTGCTGGTGTGGTCAGCTGCCAGGTGATCGTCTCGAGGGTTCCCGCACCCCACTGGGCCGCCGACATCGCCTCGGACAACTCGGCCCGCAGGATCAGCCAGTAGTTGACCGCCGCGAGCATTGAGCTGATCGCGACACCGCAGATCACCAGCCGGAATCCGCCCACCCCCTGCCGGAAGGCGAGGGCGTAGACGACAGCGGCTGTGCCGATACCGCCCGCGAGCGCACCGCCCGCGGTGGCCAGATATCCACCTGAGAAGAGCAACGTCACCACCAGCGCGCCTGTGTACGAGCCGACGCCGAACCCGATGATGTCGGGACTGCCGAGCGGATTGCGGGTCAGGAGCTGAAAGATGGCCCCGGACAGGGCGAGTGCGGCGCCGAACGCGAGGGCTGCGAGCACCCGGGGCGCCTGCCACTCCCGGATGGCGAGTTCGGCCGCCGGATCTCCGGTACCCAGCAGTGCATTGACCACGCCCACCGGCGACACGGTGAGATCACCCATTCCGAGCGCGACGATCGCCACGACGACGGTGGCCACTGCGGCTACGGTCCCGACCACGACCTCGCGCCGGTCCCAACGCCCCGACAGTCCGCCGATCCGCCACCGGATCACCGGACGCCCGAAATCGATGCTGCCCGAGTGCTCCACGGTGAACGCGGTGGCCCGGTAGGGCTTGTTTCCGCTTCGCGCCGATGTCATGCGGTTCCTGACGAGAGTCTGCGGACCAGAATGACCAGGATCGGCGCGCCCACGAATGCGGTCACGATACCGACCGGCACCTCGTCCGGACGCACCAGAACCCGACCCACCACGTCGGAGACCAGGACCAGCGCGGCACCGCCCAACATCGAGAACGCCGTCAGCCACCAGCCGCCGACGCCGGCCACCATGCGTACGGCGTGCGGAACCATCAGCCCGACGAAGCCGATCGGCCCGGCCGCGGCGGTCGCGGCTCCGCACAACAACACCACCGCGACGATGGTGAGGATGCGGACCCGCCGGACGGGAACACCCATCGCGGTGGCCAGGTCGTCGCCCATCGAGATCGCGTCGAGGGGCCGCGCCAGTCCCATCGCGAGTACTGCGCCGATCACCACGAACGGCAGGACGGCCAGGAGGACCGAGTTGTTACGGCCGACCAGCGAGCCGACCTCCCAGATGCGCAGGGCGTCGAAGGCGTCGGGATTGAGCAGGCCGATGCCGCGGACCGCACCCGTGAGCACCGCGGTCACCGCGACGCCGGCCATCGTGACCCGCACCGGCGTGATCCGGCCGCGCCCGGCTGAACCGAGGCCGTAGACGATGGCCATTGCCGCGACCGCGCCGGCGAAGGCGAACCAGATGTACGACCACATACTGGTCAGCCCCAGGAAACCGACCGCGATCGCCACCGCGATCGTCGCACCGGCGTTGACCCCGAGGATCTGCGGATCACCCAGTGGGCTGCGCATCAGTCGCTGGATGAGGGAACCGG
>NZ_CALLZT010000096.1:0-6390 GCF_937858515.1 uncultured Gordonia sp.
CGGTGTAGGTGGCGTCGGCGCGTTCCTGATCGCCGTCGAAACGCACCAGCGAGAATTCCGTCTCGACCATACCGGGGCAGATCTCGGTGAGCCGCACCGGTTTTCCGATCAGCTCGTAGCGCAGGGTGCGATGCAGGACGCCCTGGGCATGTTTGGCGGAGGTGTACCCGGCGCCGTTGTCGTACACGTCGAGCGCGGCGATCGAGGTGACCGTCACGATCAGACCGTCACCCGAGGCGATCAGTCCGGGCAGTAGCGCCTTGGTCAGCCGCAGCGTGCCCACCACGTTGGTCTCCCACATCCAGCGCCAGTCGTCGAGGTCGGACTCGGCCACCGACGCGAGTCCCTTGGCTCCGCCGGCGTTGTTGACGAGCAGATCGATCCGGTCGAGTCCGTCGACGAAGGCGGCGACCGACGCCTCGTCGGTGACATCGAGTTGCCTTCCGGTGCCGCCGATTTCGTCGGCGAGGGCGGTGATCCGGTCGACGCGCCGCGCACCTACGACCACGTGATAGCCCTGCGCGGCCAGCACCCGGGCCGCCGCCTCCCCGATACCCGAACTGGCTCCCGTCACCACCGCGATCTTGCGGCCATCGGCCCCGACTTTGATTCCCGCTGATTCTGACCCTGCGTTCACACTCATGGAAGTCAGTTTAAGGACTGCGCCGCTGCTAGATTCGTTCTCATGCCGCCACCCGTCGTGCCTGCAACGCTGCAGTTGACCACCATTCCCGCGGCGGCCGTGCTCCAGGGAATCCGGGTGTCGGGGCCGGTGACCCGCGACCAGCTGGTGGCCTCCACGGGGCTGTCGGCGGCCACCGTCAACCGGCAGGTGCACGCCCTCGCCGCATCCGGGCTGATCGTCGAACGTCCCGACCTGTGCGATGCCGGTGCCATCGGCAGGCCCAAGAATCCGCTGACCCTAGACCGCGACTCGCTGTGCGTGGCCGGCATCCACGTCGGTGCCCGACGCAGCGTGCTCGCCATCGCTGACCTGGGCGGACGCACTCTCTACAGCCATGCCGTCGCCACCCCGGCGGGCCCGACGAAGGCGGCCGTCGAGGCTCTGTGCGCCCAACTGAAGGAACTTGCCGACAGGTTCAGCGGGCGGCGGCTGATCTGGGGAGGGGCGGCCATCGGCGGGGCCGTCGACGTCGACACCGGCGTCGTCGACCACCCGGTGCTGGGCTGGCGGCACGCCGAGATCGGGCCGATTCTGGCCCGCATTCTCGGGGTCCCGGTGTCGGTGTGCGAACACGTCGAAGCAATGGCCGCGGCCGAATTGCTGCTCACCCACCCCCGTGTCGACGGTGGCTCGGGACTTTTCATCTACGCGCGTGAAACCGCCGGCGTGGCGCTCACCATCGATAGCCGGGTGCACGTACCCGGCCGCGGCGCCGGCACAATCGCGCATCTGCCGGTCAACGCACCCGTCATCGCCGGCGGTTATGCCCGGCTGCAGCAGGTGATCGGGCGCACCGCCGCCCGCACCGCCTCCGAACTGCGTGGGATCCCGGTGACGGCGTCGCCGATCGTCGACGAACGGGCCCGGGTGCTCGGCGAATCGGTGGCGCTGCTTCGCGATGTGATCAACCCCGATTCGATCGTGGTGGCCGGGGACGCCTTCTCCGCCCACCCCGACGGGCTAGCCCCGGTGCAGGCCGCCTTCAACGCGGCGACGACGATGAGTTGGCCGCTGGAGATCACACCGTCGAGATTCGGTGTGCGGGTACAGGAAAGCGCCGCCGTGGTGGTGGCGCTGAGCGTGCTGTACGCGGATCCAGTGGCGGCCGTTGTGTGAATCACCGTCCCGAACGCCCGGCTCGTCAGGTTGTCCAGTGGCGGCGGTGGTGTGAATCACCGTCCCGAACGCCCGGCTCGTCAGGTTGTCCAGTGGCGGCGGTGGTGTGAATCACCGTCCCGAACGCCCGGCTCGTCAGGTTGTCCAGTGGCGGCCGTGGTGCGAATCACCGTCCCGAACGCCGGGCAGCAGCCGGCATACCCTACCGTTGTCGCATGATCGCCCAGCGTGACGTGTCGGCCACCCTCGAGGTGTTTGTGGCCGCACCCTGCGAAATCGAGATGCGGATCGCTGTCGCGCGGGTACCGGGCATCGCGTTCCGGGAACGGCTCAGCGTCGTCGCGGGCGGGATGCCGGTGACGCCGGAGGAGATCGAGGACGCGGTGGGTACCCGCGTGCATCGCTTCCACGCCACGGGCGGACTGGTGTCGATCGACTACTGGGCGCAGATCACCCATCCCGCCGATCCGGTGCAGCCGACAGCGCTTGACGGCTCGATCTACTTGCGGCCCAGTAGATATGCGGAGTCGGACACCTTTTTTGGATTCGTGTCCAGCAGGTTCGACGCCGACCTTCCGCCGGGCGAACTGCTCGACCAGGTGGCCACCTTCGTGCGCACGCACACCCAGTACATTCCCGGAACCAGCGACCCGATCGACAGCGCGGCCGACACGCTCATGGCCGGTGCCGGGGTGTGCCGCGACTACGCTCACCTGACCGTCGCTCTCCTCCGGGCGCTCAACGTTCCCGCCCGCGCCGTCGCCGTGTATGCACCGGGCTGCAATCCGATGGACTTTCACGCCGTCACCGAGGCCGTCGTCGACGGCGAGTGGGTGGTGGTCGACGCCACCGGGCTCGCGCCGCGGCAGGGGTTCGTGCGGATCGCGACCGGACGCGACGCCGCCGACATCGCCTTCCTGGAGAATCACGGCGGGTCGATCACGCTCAACTCGTACTGGGTAACCGCGAGTTCGCCCGATCCGCTGCCTTGTGATGACGGGCGGTCGCGGATCGCTATGTCGTGACGGTCCGTGACGGTCGGAGGGGGGTGCGTCATGTGCGGATCTCACCGGACCCTTCGTGACCCTCGCTCCTTCGTCGCTTCGGCCTCAGGGATCAAGAGGGGTTCTCGGCTTTTTCGTTGCTTCGGCTTCGGGAGGCAAGAGGGGTTCTTGGTCTTTTCGTTGCTTCGGCCTCGGGGGTCAAGATGTTTGGTCGCGCCGGTTATCAGCGATCACGATGTGTGATCGTTGTGTGAGAAGGAACTGCAGAACCGTTGCGACGGTGTCGGTGTCGGGGATGCGGTGGCGGGCGATGGTGGGGCCGTCGCCTACCTTGATGGAGACATCGCCGGCGCCGAGGTGGGCGAAGGCCTTTTCGTCGGTGACGTCGTCGCCGAGGTAGATCACCGCGTCGGCACCGGAGCGGACCCGAAGTGCGTCCAGCGCATGGCCTTTGGAGGTCTTGATGACGGCGAGCTCGATGACGGCCTTGCCTTCGGTGGCCTCGACACCGTCCCAGCCGGCGGCGCCGTCGCGGGCTCGGCGCAGGGCGGCGTCGGCGTCGGCGGGGGCGGCGTTGCGCACGTGCAGGGCGACGCTGATGGGTTTGGGTTCGACCCGCACACCCGGGTAATCAGCTGCGAGAGTGTCGAATTCGGCGATGATTCGGGCCAGGCGGGCGCGGTCTCCATCGGTGACCTCGGTGACGAAGCCGGTGCTCGACTCGGTGCCGTGACTGCCGATGAGGGTGACCGGGCCGCCGACCGGCAGTCCGGAAAGCAGCGACAGATCGGCCAGCGCCCGGCCGGACACCACCGCCGCCGATGTATTGGGCAGTGCGGCAGCCGATTCGATGGCGGCCACGGATGCCGGATTCGGTACCGCGTCCTCCGGCTGCGACACGATGGGGGAGAGCACACCGTCGTAGTCGGAGGCGACCAGCAGGTGCCGGGTCGCCGCCGCGGTGGTCAGGGCGGACCGCAGCGCATCGCTGATGCTGTTGTTGCTCAAGACTTTTTGCCCGGAGGTGCGGAGACGAGTTCGACGCCGCGATCACCCGACGGGGTGGTGTTGGCTTGCTCGGCGAGGGCGCCGAGGAAACTGCGGGCCCACTTGTCGACGTCGTGGGCGAGGACCTGCCTGCGCAGGGCGCGCATCCGTCGGCGGCCCTCCTGCTCGGTCTGGGCGACCGCCGCCTCGATGGCGTCCTTGACTCCGTCCAGGTCGTACGGGTTGGCCTGGTAGGCGGACTTGAGTTCGGCTGCGGCGCCGGTGAATTCGCTGAGCACAAGTGCTCCGCCGAGATCGTTGCGGCAGGCGACGTACTCCTTGGCGACCAGATTCATACCGTCACGCAGCGGAGTCACCAGCATGACGTCGGCGGCGACGAAGAACGCGATCAGATCGTCGCGGGGGACGGGGCGATGCAGATACTGCACGACGGGCTGGCCGACCTCGGCGAAATTGCCGTTGATATTGCCGACGAGTTGCTCGATGCCGGCGCGCATCTTGATGTAGCTGTCGACGCGTTCGCGGCTGGGGGTGGCCAGCTGCACCATCACCGTGTCGTGCGGGTCGAGACGCTTCTCGGCCAGCAGTTCCGACAGCGCCGTGAGGCGGACGTCGATACCTTTGGTGTAGTCGAGACGGTCGACGCCCAACATGACCGTCTTCGGGTTGCCGAGTTCGGCACGGATCTCGGCGGCCCGGGCGCGGATCGCCTTGGACCGGGCCTTGGCGTCGAGCTCGCCGGAGTCGATGGAGATGGGGAACGCGCCGACGCGCACGGTGCGGAAACCCACCTGCACCACACCGAACCGGGAACGCACCCCGACGGTGCCCTTGCTGGTGGCCTGACCGGCCAACCGCCGAGCGAGGTACAGGAAGTTCTGCGCACCGCCCGGCAGGTGGAATCCGATCAGGTCGGCGCCGAGCAGACCTTCGACGATCTCGGTGCGCCACGGGTTCTGCAGGAACAGCTCGATCGGGGGGAACGGGATGTGCAGGAAGAAGCCGATCCGCAGGTCCGGACGCAGCATCCGCAGCATCTTGGGCACGAGCTGAAGTTGATAGTCCTGCACCCAGACCAGCGCACCGTGCGCGGCGGCCTTGGAGGCGGCCTCGGCGAACCGGCGGTTCACCTCGACATAGGTGTTCCACCACTCGCGGTGATATTCGGGTTTGACGATGACGTCGTGATACAGCGGCCACAGCGTCGCGTTGGAGAAGCCCTCGTAGTACTCGGCGATCTCGCGTGTCGACAGTGGCACCGCGTGGATGTCGATGCCCTCGATGTCGGGGTTGTCGTCGGAGTCGGCGATGCCGGACCAGCCGACCCAGGCGCCGGTGTGCTGACGCAGGATCGGTTCGAGTGCGGTGACCAGCCCGCCGGGGCTGCGCCGCCAGCTGACGCTGCCGTCGTCGGCGACCACCTTGTCGACGGGCAGCCGGTTGGCCACCACGACGAAATCCGCACCCGACGTCTCGGCCGGGGTAGTACTGCCGTCAACCGCGTTGTCGGGGGCCACGATCGTCAGGCGTTTTCACCAGGGGCGATACCCAGCATCGACAACAGCATCCGGCACTCGTCGGCGTCGGTGGCGTAGGCAGCGACGACGCGACGGGCGGAATTGGCGGTCTCGTCGGCTACCGGCTCCAGGTCTTCGTCTGCGAGGTCGGCGGTGGTCTTGGGAGGCATGACGTCCTTATCGTGTCTCGGGTTGCAGATGCACGACGCTCCCCACCGGGGTGGGCCGTCGGCATTGCGCCCGATTCTACCCGTCCGATCGGCGTCCGTTCGCGCCGCTTCCCCAGGTGGGGCGGTGGCCCGCGGGGAGGAACGACGGGCGGCGCAGAGTGCGTGCGATGAACTCGCCGAGGGTGACGCCGGCGGCGAGCGCGCAGCCGATGCCCAGCGCGCTCGCCATCCACGTGATGCCGCTGAGCGTCTGCTCGCTGAGCAGCCCGTACAGACCGCGGTAGACGGCCAGACCCGGCAGCAGCGGGGTGATCCCGGCGACCGCGACGACCAGCGGCGGGGTCAGCGCCCGGCGGGCGAGCAGACCGCCGACGAGTCCGACGATGACCGCGGCGACCCCGTCGGCGATCACCGGCCCGACCGGCTGCCACAGCAGCGCGCCCAGCGCGATCGCCGAACCGATAGCCCCGCTGAGGAATGCGACCGGGACTGCCCTGAGCTCTGCGTAACAGGCCAGCGCGTATGCCGCCGACGCGAGCGCGCCGCCGGCGACCTGGATCGGCAGGTCGACCGCGTCGAACCGGGTGAGCGTAGTGAGGGTGGGCAGGTAGATCCCGACGGCTTCCATCAGCCGGATCGCGGTGCCGACACCGGCGATGATGCCCGCAGTCATCAGCAGCAGTTCGAAGAACCGGGCCACGCCGGTGATCGGCGCGCCGGTGATCGCGTCCTGCAGGGAGCCGACCAGCGGCAGCCCGGACAGCAGGACCACGATGCCGGCCGCGATCACCTGCGACGGTGTGAGCTGGAAACCGAGGCGGTCGGACACCTCGGCGAAGACGGCCGCGGGGACCCCCGCGGGGAAAACCCCGGAGACCCGCTGGGAGAAA
>NZ_CALLZT010000097.1:0-43187 GCF_937858515.1 uncultured Gordonia sp.
CGCTGCCGGGCACCGACGCACCCGACGAGGTGAACATGTCGGCGTCGGTGATGTCGCCGGTGCCATTGGTTCCGGAACCTGTTGCCGCGCCGACCAACTCGGGTTGCCTGACCACCCGTTCGAGTCGTCGTTCGCCCATGAAGGCCACCGCCACAAGGGATACCAGCAGCACCGTGCCCTGCAGGAACATCGCCGTACCGTCGAGGACGACGGCGCCCGAAACCGTGGTCACACTTTCAGATTTGGTCGATGCGACGACAACCAGCGCCGCGAATGCCGCGACAATAGCCACCAGCGCCAGTCCGAGCTGAGCCCGGAACCGTACCGCACGTGGCAGCACCGCCTCCAGCAGCACTCCCACCACCGCGGCACCCAGGACGATCAGCATCGGAGAGAGCGCCCCGTAGGCGATGCTCGGCGGATCGTAAGTCATCGCTGTCCCCCTGGTTCGGTGAGTGTGACGGTGTGCTGCACCGCCGGTGTCACGGTGTCGAGGACCGGTTTCGGATAGACGCCGAGGGCGACGAGGGCCACCAGCATCGGGACGATCACCAGCTTCTCCATCGGCAGCATGTCCCGCATCGTCCGCGCCGGATCACGTTGTGTTCCGGGACCTTCCCGTGCCGGGGCATTCGGTATCCGTACCGGGCCGCCCATCATCCGCTGGTAGGTCCACAGGATGTAGATCGCGGCCAGCACGAGTGCGCCCGTCGCCACCACGGCCGCGATCGGGAAGCGTGGATAGGTGCCGATGAGCACCAGGAATTCGCTGATGAACGGTGCCAGACCGGGCAGCGATAGCGTGGCCAGTCCGGCGATCAGGAATGTCCCGGCCAGCACCGGTGCCACCTTCTGCACCCCGCCGAAGTCGGCGATGAGCCGACTGCCGCGTCGGGACACCAGGAATCCGGCGACGAGGAACAGTGCGGCGGTGGAGATTCCGTGATTGACCATGTACAGGGTGGCGCCGGCCTGCGATTGCGCGGTCATCGCGAAGATGCCCAGAATGATGAACCCGAAATGGGAGATCGACGTGTACGCGATCAGGCGCATCACATCCTGCTGTCCGATCGCCAGGATCGCGCCGTACAGAATGCCGACCACCGCCAGCGCCGCGATCACCGGAGCGAAATACGACGCCGCGTCGGGAAACAACTGCAGACAGAACCGCAGCATCGCAAAGGTTCCCACCTTGTCGACGATCGCCATCATCAGCACCGCGCTCGCCGGGGTGGCGGCGACGGCGGCGTCGGGCAGCCAGGTATGGAACGGCCACAGCGGGGCCTTCACTGCGAATGCGAACAGGAAACCGAGGAACAGGACTTTCAGCAGGCCCGATCCGGCGTCGAGTTCCCCGGCTGCGGCGGCATCTGCGATCGCGGGCAGGTTGAAGGTGCCGCCGATGTCGGACCGGGTGGTGACCATGTAGAGGCCCACGACCGCGGCCAGCATGATGAGTCCGCCGAACAGGTTGTACAGCAGGAACTTCAGTGCCGCCGCCGACCGGTTGGCCGTTCCACCGAAGCCGCCGATGAGAAAGTACATCGGGATGAGCATGGCTTCGAAGAAGATGTAGAACAGCAGGATGTCCAGGGCCACAAAGCTCATCAGGACCATCGCCTCGACGGCCAGGATGAGCGCCACATACGTCTGGACGCTGCCGATCCTGCCGCCACTTACGCCTACCGAATCCGCGTCGCGCCAGGCGGCGAGGAGGAGAAGGGGGAGCAGGGCGGCGGTGAGCAGGACCATCACCAGGCCGATACCGTCGAGACCGAGATCGTAGCCGGCACCGAATGTGGGTATCCAGCTGTGGTTTTCGGTGAACTGGTAGCGGGGTGCCGAGGGCGAGGTGTCGAAGGCGGCGGCCAGTCCGCCGGCGATTCCGAGCGTGATCATCGCCGCGGCCGGGCCCACCCATTTCGCGACCTCGGCCCGCGACGACGGTATGGCGACGACACCGGCGGCGGCGACCGCGGGTACGAGCCAGAGAACAGTGAGCCAGCCCATCACCACACCACCACCAGAGTTGTCGCGAGAACGATTGCCGCACCGGCAAACGTGGACAGTGCATACGATCTGACGAAGCCGTTCTGCCAGCCGCGCAGGCGTGTCGACAATGATCCGATGCCGTGTCCAGTGGCCTCGGTGGTGCCGTCGATGCCCGAATCCTCAACCGCGACAAGGGCAGCGGTGAGCTGCTGACCGGGACGCATCAGGAGATTCTCGTTGAGGGCGTCGCCGTACAGATCGCGGCGTGCGGCGATGGTCAGCGGCGACACGTCCTCGGGCGCGACCACCGGTACCTCACCCGAGCACTGCCGCCAGGCGATTGCGGCACCGACCGCCACCGCGGCGAGCACGATCACGGTCATCGACCAGACCGGGATGGCGAGTTCGCTGTGGTGTTCGCCCACCACGGGTTCGAGCCAACCGGGCAGCCCGTCGCCGAACACCAGGAGACCACCGGCGGCGACCGAGCCGATACCCAGGATGATCATCGGCCACGTCATCGACGCGGGTGATTCATGCGGATGTGCTTGGGGTGCCCAGCGTTTCGGTCCGAAGAAGGTGAGCAGCATGACGCGGGTCATGTAGTAGGCCGTGATGCCCGCACCGAGCAGAGCGGCGGACCCGAGGACGATTCCGCGCACCCCGCCTTCGGCGAATGCGGCCTCGATGATGTGGTCCTTGGAGAAGAATCCGGCGAACGGCGGCACGCCGATGATCGCGAGATATCCGACGCCGAATGTCGCGAACGTGATCGGCATGACGGTGCGCAGTCCGCCGTAACGGCGCATGTCGGTCTCGTCGTTCATCCCGTGCATGACCGAGCCGGCGCCCAGGAACAGTCCGGCCTTGAAGAAGCCGTGGGTGAGCAGGTGCATTATGGCGAACGCGTATCCGGCGGGACCGAGTCCGGCGGCCAGCACCATATAGCCGATCTGGCTCATCGTCGACGCCGCGAGGGCCTTCTTGATGTCGTCCTTGGCGCAGCCGATGATCGCGCCGAACAGCAGGGTGACCGCACCGACCACCACCACGCCGGTCTGTGCGGCCGGGGCGAGGTCGAAGATCGGCCCGGACCGGGTGATCAGGTAGACGCCCGCGGTGACCATCGTCGCGGCGTGGATCAGCGCCGACACCGGGGTGGGGCCCTCCATCGCATCGCCGAGCCACGATTGCAGCGGCACCTGCGCCGATTTGCCGCACGCGGCGAGCAGCAGCATGAAACCGATGCCGGTGAGCACACCGTCGCCCGCACCGGGCGCGCCCTCGAAGACGGCGGTGAACGACACCGACCCGAAGGCGTTGAACATCACCATGAGTGCGACGGCCAGCCCGATGTCACCGACCCGGTTGACCACGAACGCCTTCTTGGCCGCGGTGGCCGCCGACGGTTTGTGCTGCCAGAAACCGATGAGCAGATACGACGCGAGGCCCACCCCTTCCCAGCCGAGATACAGGCCGAGGTAGTTGTCGGCGAGCACCAGGATCAGCATCGCCGCCAGGAACAGGTTGAGGTAGGCGAAGAATCGACGGCGATCGGGGTCGTGTTCCATGTACCCGATCGAATAGATATGGATCAGCGTCCCGACGCCGGTGATCAGCAGCACGAAACATACCGACAACTGGTCGAGTTGCAGACCGAAGTCGACGTCGAGCTCGCTCACCGGTACCCAACTGAACAGGACGTCGCCGACGCCGCGGTGTTCGGCGTTGCGGCCCACCATGCCCGCGAACATCAGCAGGCACAACAGGAACGATGATCCGGCCAGCGCCGTCGCAAGCAGATGTCCCCATCGGTCGGTGCGTCTGCCGCCGAGCAGCAGGATGGCCGCCCCGGCCAGCGGCAGGCAGAAGATCAGCCAGAGCAGATTCGCGGTCGCCGTGGCACCCATCGGCACATACCTCCTAGCGGCAGGGCGGATCTAGCGGGACAAGAGATCTGCGTCGTCGACGGATGCCGACCGGCGTGAGCGGAAGATCGTCATGATGATCGCCAGGCCCACCACCACTTCGGCGGCGGCCACCACCATCGTGAAGAATGCGATCACCTGACCGTTGGTGCTGTGCTGCATACGAGCGAACGTGACGAACGACAGGTTCGCGGCGTTGAGCATCAGCTCCACGCACATGAATACGACGATCGCGTTGCGGCGCACCAACACTCCGGCGGCGCCGATGGAAAAGAGAATGACGCTCAGATACAGGTAGTTCTCGGGATTCATGACCGCACCTGCCCGGCCCCGGCCCGTGCGGATCCGGCACTGTCGGTCTGGATCTGTTTGGTGATGACATGTCCGGGCACCGACAGTTCGGACAGTGAACCGTTGGGCAGCCGGGCGGGGGTGTCGGCGGCATTGTGCCGGGCGTACACACCGGGATTGGGCAGCGGGGTGGCGTTGCCGCCGCGCCGGAACCGCTCGATGGACACTTCGCGCTGAGTTCGCTTGGGCTCGAACCGTTCCCGGTGCGCGAGAACCACCGCACCGAGGGTTGCCGTGATCAGCAGGGCAGCTGTGAGCTCGAACGCCCACAGGTAGTCGATGAAGATCAGTCGGGCGATCTCTTCCACCGACCCGACACCTTCCGCCGCGACGGGGCCTGGTTCGGAGCCGGTCGTGGCCACCACGGTCGCATTCGCGATGCCCGCGCACAGCAGACCGGCGAACCCGGCGGCGATCAGCACGGCGGCGGTTCGCTGCCCGCGCAACGTTTCTCGTAGTGAGTCGGAGGAGTCGACGCCGATCAGCATGAGCACGAACAGGAACAGCATCATCACCGCACCCGTGTACACCACCACCTGCACCACGCCCAGGAACAGCGCGCCTTGGGCCACGTAGAACACGGCGAGCACGATCATCGTCGTGGCCAGGAAGATTGCCGAGTACACGGCCTTGGTGGCGGTGACCACGCCGAGTGCGCCGAGTACCGCGACGGTGCCGAGCACCCAGAACTGCACGGCCTCGCCGGTCGACGTCCGTTCGGCCGCGAGCGTGAGTACGCCGGATACCGGCACCGGCGTCATGGCCGTACCTTGCCCTGGTAGTAGTCCTCGTCCGTCGCGCCGGGCACCATCGCATGCGGTGGTGCGGTCATCTCCGGTTGCAGCGGCGCGAGCAGTTGATCCTTCTCGTAGATGAGGTCGGCGCGATTATTGTCGGCCAGCTCGTATTCCGATGTCATCGTCAACGCGCGGGTGGGGCAGGCTTCGATGCACAGGCCGCAGCCAATACAGCGCAGATAGTTGATCTGATACACCCGGCCGTAGCGTTCGCCCACCGAATAGCGTTCTGCCTCGGTGTTGTCGGCGCCCTCGACGTAGATGGCATCTGCCGGGCACGCCCACGCGCACAGTTCGCAGCCGACGCACTTCTCCAGCCCGTCGGGATGCCGATTGAGTTGGTGGCGGCCGTGATAACGCGGTGCGGGTGGGCGTTTGACCTCCGGATATTCCTCGGTGATCGATTCGGTGAAGATCCCGCCGAAGGTCACCCCGAAACCTGCGAGCGCCTTGAGGGGAGCGGGTTTTGAAGAATCGGACATGCTACAGACGCTCCTTCACAGGTTGGTCGGTTGCTCGTTGACCGGGCAGCGGCGGCACCGGGAAGCCACCGGCCATCGGGTCGAATGTCGGCGGTGGCGGTGCGGGCTGGTCGGCGGTGGCCGCGCGCAGGGGGATCGTCGCCGCGTAACAGGTCGCGGCGGCCACCATCAGCCCGACGACGATCAACACCGTCTCCCCCACCCAGGTGTCGGAGTCGGCGGTGGCCACGCGGATCACGCCGACGATCATCACCCAGGCCAGCGAGATCGGGATGAGGACTTTCCAGCCGAGATTCATGAACTGGTCGTAGCGAAGTCGCGGCAGCGTGGTGCGCAGCCAGAAGAATACGAACAGGAACACCCACATCTTGATCACGAACCACAGCACCGGCACCCAGCCCGCATTGGTGGCGCCGATCAGGCTCAGCGGCCACGGCGCTTGCCACCCGCCCAGGAACAGGGTGGTGGCCAGCGCCGACACCGTCGCCATGTTGATGTATTCGGCGAGCATGAACATGGCGAACTTGAGCGAGGAGTATTCGGTGTGAAAACCGCCCACCAGCTCACCCTCGGCCTCGGGCAGATCGAAAGGAGCACGGTTGGTTTCGCCGACCATCGAAATGGTGTAGATCAGGAACGACGGCAACAGCAGCAGGATGAACCAGCGATCACCCTGCGCCGCGACGATGCCGGACGTCGACAGGGTGCTCGACTGCAGGAACACCGCGGCGAACGCCAGCCCCATCGCGATCTCGTACGAGATCACCTGCGCGGTCGACCGCAGGCCGCCGAGCAGCGGATATGTCGACCCCGACGACCAGCCTGCGAGCACGATCCCGTACACCCCGATCGACGTCATCGCCAGGATGTAGAGCACGCCCACCGGAAGATCGGTGAGCTGTAGGGGTGTGTGGTGCCCGAATACCGACACCGTCGGGCCGAACGGGATCACCGCGAACGCCGTGACCGCCGGAATGACCGCGATGATAGGGGCGAGCAGATAGATCGGTTTGTCGACGCCGGTGGGGATCATGCCTTCCTTGAGCGCCAGTTTCACCCCGTCGGCGGCACTCTGCAGGATTCCGCGCGGTCCCACCCGGTTGGGGCCGGTACGGGACTGCATGCGGGCCATCACTTTTCGTTCGAGCAGAATGCCCACCAGCACGGTGAGTACGAGAAAGCCGAATACCACCACCGCTTTGCCGAGGACCAGCCACCACGGATCATGACCGAATTCGGACAGTTCCGGAAAGTCGGTGGCGATCGTCTGCGTAGTCATTGCCCCGCCTTCCCCGCCGCTGCCTTCCCCGCCCCGGGCGTCCCGGCGCGGGCCGTTTCCGGGTCGATCAGGACCACCTGCCCGACCCCGGCCCGCAGCGTCCGATACACCTGCGACCCCGGCGAATTCATCGGTATCCACACCACCCGGTCGGGCAGATCGTCGATCACCAGCGGCAGCGTGATGGACCCGAACAGCGAGGACACCGCCACCCTGCCACCGTCCTGGGCGCCGATCTCGGCGGCCGTGGCGGCCGACAGGCGCACCACCGGTGTACGTGCGGTCCCGGCCAGGTGCGGCTCGTTGTCCTGTAGTCGCCCGGCGTCGAGCAGCATCCGCCACGACGCCAGGACCGCCTCACCGCGTCCGGGACGTGGTCTGGCCGCGGGGAGAACCGATTCGAGGTCCGGGCGGGCGCCGGCCCACGGCGTGATGTCGGCCAGCTGCCGGCCGATGGCGGTGGTGCTGTCGCAGTCGAGGTCCACACCGAGTTGCCGCGCGAGTGCGGTGAGCACCCGATGTTCGGGCAGCATCCCGGTCTCCCCGAGCGCGGCGGTGAATCGGCGCGGCCTGCCTTCCCAGTCGACGAACGTGCCGGACTTCTCCGCGACGGTGGCCACCGGCAGCACCACGTCGGCGCGTTCGGTGACGGCTGAGCGTCGCGTTTCCAGGCTGAGCACGAACGGGGTGTTCTCCAGCGCGGCTTCGGCACCGGTCGGATCGGGTAGGTCGTCGAGGTCGACGCCGGCGACGACCAGTCCCGACAGGTACCCGTACCGGGCGGCCGACAGGATGCCGCTGGTGGGCCTGCCATGGGTCGCGGGCAGGTCGGCCGTGCCCCACAACTGCGCGAAGCGGGCACGGGCGGCGTTGTCGTTCACCGGATTTCCACCGGGCAGCAAGTTGGGCAGCACCCCGGCCTCGACTGCGCCGCGATCGCCGGCGCGCCGCGGAATCCAGGCGAGCGATGCCCCGGTGCGTGCGGCGAGCCCGGCCGCGGCGAACAGTCCGCCCGGTGTCGCGGCGAGCCGCTCGCCGACGATGACGATCGAACCCGGCTGGGAGACAAGCCTGTCGGCGGTATTGAGCACCGCGGGCTCGCCGCCGGGGCGGGTGCGGACGAGTTTCGCCCGCAGCTTGTGGTTTCCGGGGGAGACGAATGGCGCGACGGTGTGCACGCGTAGGCCCGCGGTGCGCACCGCGCGGCGCAGCCGCAGATAGACGATCGGGGATTCTTCCTCCGGTTCGAACCCGACGAGCAGTACCGCCGGGGCCGCCGACAGATCGTCGTAGGTGACCTCGAAGCCCTGCCCTGCGATGTGTGCCGCCAGGAAGCCGGCCTCCTCGTCGGAATGCTCCCGCACTCGGAAGTCGATGTCGTTGGTGTGCAACACTGTTCGCGCGAACCGGGAGTAAGTGTAGGCGTCCTCGACGGTGATCCGGCCGCCGGTCAGCACGCCGACGCCGCCGCTGATCGCACTTCGCAGACCCGTCGCGGCCGCCGACAGCGCCTGACCCCATGACGTTTCGTGCAGTTCACCGTCTTTGCCGCGGACCAGCGGATGACGCAACCTGTCGGTGGCGGTGGTGTACGCGAATGCCCACCGGCCCTTGTCGCAGTTCCATTCCTCGTTGACCTCGGGATCGTCACCGGCCAGGCGCCGCAATACTTTTCCGCGCCGATGGTCGGTGCGCTGGGCGCAGCCGGACGCACAGTGTTCGCAGACGCTCGGCGTCGACACCAGGTCGAACGGGCGGGCCCGGAACCGGTACGCGGTGCCGGTCAGGGCGCCGACCGGGCAGATCTGCACGGTGTTGCCGGAGAAATACGATTCGAACGGCTGGTCGACGTAGGCGCTGACCTGTTGCAGCGCACCACGATCGGCCAGATCGATCAGCGGGTCGCCGGCGATCTCATCGGAGAATCGGGTGCAGCGGGCGCATAGCACGCAGCGTTCGCGATCCAGCAGGATCTCCGAGGACAACGCGACCGGCTTCTCGAAGATCCGTTTGGCGTCGATGAACCGCGACTGTGAGCGCCCCGACGACATCGCCTGATTCTGCAGCGGGCACTCGCCACCCTTGTCGCACACCGGACAATCGAGCGGATGATTGATGAGCAGCAACTCCATCACACCGCGCTGCGCCGACGCCGCGGCCTCCGAACTGTGCTGGGTGTGCACCACCATGTCGTCGGCGACCGGGGTGGTGCAGGAGGCGACCGGTTTACGTTGTCCCTCGACGTCGACGAGGCATTGGCGGCAGGCGCCGACGGGTGCGAGCAGCGGATGGTCGCAGAACCGGGGGATCTGGATGCCGGCCTGTTCGGCGGCCCGGATGATCAAGGTGCCCTTGGGAACCTCGATCTCGGTTCCGTCGATGGTGAGATGTGTTGTCGAGGTCGCCTTGCGGTCGTCGAGAGCGGTCATCGTGCACCTGCCTTCCTGCCGAAGACTGTGGACTTGGCGTGATCGAACGGGCAACCGCCGCCGGTGATGTGCTGCTCGTACTCGCCGCGGAAGTACTTGAGCGAGGAGGTGATCGGTGAGCCCGCACCATCGCCCAATGCGCAGAACGATTTTCCGACGATGCTGTCGGTGATGTCGGCGAGCATGTCCAGATCGGTCATCGTGGCATCGCCCGTCTCGATGCGGCGCAGCACCTGCACCAGCCAGTAGGTGCCCTCCCGGCACGGGGTGCATTTGCCGCACGATTCGTGGGCATAGAACTCGGTCCACCGGCTCACGCACCGCACCACGCACGTGGTGTCGTCAAAGATCTGTAATGCCTTGGTGCCCAGCATCGATCCGGCTGCCCCCACACCCTCGTAGTCGAGTGGCACGTCGAGGTGTTCGGGGGTGAGCATAGGTGTCGACGACCCGCCGGGCGTCCAGAACTTGAGCTGATGACCGGCGCGGACACCGCCGGCCTGATCGAGCAACTCGCGCAACGTGATTCCCAGCGGAGCCTCGTACTGGCCGGGGCGGGTGACATGTCCGGACAGCGAGTAGAGGGTGAAGCCGGGCGACTTCTCGGTGCCCATCGTGCGGAACCAGTCGACGCCGTTGCGCAGGATCGGTCCGACGCTGGCGATGGATTCGACGTTGTTGACCACCGTCGGGCTCGCGTACAGGCCTGCCACGGCCGGGAACGGGGGCCGCAGCCGGGGTTGCCCGCGCCGGCCCTCCAGCGAATTGAGCAGCGCCGTCTCCTCGCCGCAGATGTAGGCGCCCGCGCCGGCGTGCACCACCAGGTCGATGTCGATCCCGGAACCGAGGATGTCGCGGCCGAGAAGCCCCGCCTCGTACGCCTCGGCTACGGCGGTGCGCAGCCGCCGGATCACGGAAGCAACCTCACCGCGCACGTAGATGAACGCATTGGCGGCCCGAATCGCGTAGCAGGCGATGATGATTCCCTCGATCAGCGCATGCGGCGACGACAGCATCAGCGGCATGTCCTTGCAGGTGCCGGGTTCGGATTCGTCGGCGTTGACCACCAGATAGTGTGGCGGGGCGTCGGGGTCGTCGGATTGGGGTATGAAACTCCATTTCATGCCGACGGGGAAGCCGGCGCCGCCGCGGCCCCGCAGACCCGATGCCTTCACCAGTTCGATGACCTCGTCGGGTGACATCGCGAACGCCGCCCGGACACCGTCGTAGCCGCCGTGCGAGCGGTAGTTGCGCAGCGTCCAGGATTCCGGCTCGTCCCAATGTGCGCTCAGCACACGGGCATCGGGAGCTTCGGCGGTGGTGGAATCGAGAGTGGTGGTCACTGCCCCGGCTCCTCTGGTACCCCGGCGAGTAGTCGTTCGGTCTGCCGGAAGGAGCACAGGCCGCCGGTGCCACGGGACGGCTGCACTTTCAGGCCCGCGCGCAGATCCTCGATGAGTTCGATCGTCGACTCCGGGTCCTGAGCGTCGAAGAACTCCCAGTTCACCATCACCACCGGGGCGTGATCGCATGCGGCGTTGCATTCGACGTGTTCGAGGGTGATGCGGCCGTCGGCTGTGGTGTCGCCGCACCCTATTCCGAGGTGTTCCTTTGCGGCGGCAAGGATCTCGTCGCCACCGAGCACCGCGCACAGCGTGTTGGTACACACGCCCACGAGGTATTCACCGGTGGGGGTGCGCCGGAACATCGTGTAGAACGTCGCCACCGCTGCCACCTGCGCGGCGGTCAGATGCAGTTGCGCGGCACAGAATTCGATACCGGCCCGGGTGATGTACGAATCCACCGACTGTGTCAGATGCAGCAGCGGCAGCAGCGCCGAACGAGATTGCGGGTAGCGGGCGATGATCTCGGTGGCCTCGTCGGTGAGGCGAGCGAGCACGTCGTCCGGGTAGTGATCGGGACCGCCGAAGGTGATTTGCGGGACTCCCACCGGAAGTTCCCTGGCGGCAGGCTCTTTGGGCCCCGAATTATTGTGTCCCACAGCGATATCGCTGCCGAGGAATACCTGGTCGGTCATCGGTCCACCCCTCCCATCACCGGGTCGATACTGGCGACGGCGGTGATCACATCGGCCACCGTGCCGCCTTCGCACATCGCCGCCACCGCCTGCAGATTGGTGAACGACGGATCGCGGAAATGCACGCGATACGGGCGGGTTCCGCCGTCGGACACCATGTGCACGCCGAGTTGTCCACGCGGCGATTCGATTTCGACGAAGCACTGTCCCGCCGGCACCCGGATACCCTCGGTGACCAGCTTGAAATGATGGATCAGGGATTCCATCGACGTGCCCATGATCTCGGCGATGTGCTCGGGTGAGTTTCCCAGACCGTCGGGACCGAGGGACAGTTCGGCCGGCCAGGCGATCTTGCGGTCGTCGACCATCACCGGTCCCGGCTCCAACCGATCCACGCACTGGCGGACGATCTTGAGGGATTCGCTCATCTCCCGCACCCGGATCATGTAGCGCCCGTACGAATCACAGGTGTCCTCGGTGATGACGTCGAAGTCGTAGTCCTCGTAGCCGCAGTACGGCTGGGACTTGCGCAGATCGTGCGGCAGGCCGGTGGAGCGCAGCACCGGCCCGGTGATACCCAAAGCCATGCAGCCGGTGAGGTCGAGGTACCCGACGTCGCGGGTGCGGGCCTTCCAGATCGGATTGTGGGTGAGCAGGTCGCTGAGCTTGGCCAGCCGGGCCGGCAGTGCGTCGATGACGGCTTTGACCTTGTCGATGCCGTCGTCGGGCATGTCGGCGGCCAGCCCGCCCGGCCGGACGAAGGCGTGATTCATGCGCAGGCCGGTGATGTGCTCGAACAGGTCCAGGATCATCTCACGTTCCCGGAAACCCTCGAACATCGGGGTGACCGCACCCAATTCCATTCCGCCCGTGGCCAATGCCACCAGATGCGAGGAGATCCGGTTGAGCTCCATCAGCAGCACCCGGATGACGGTGGCGCGTTCGGGGATGTCGTCGGTGATACCGAGCAGCTTCTCCACACCCAGGCAGTAGGCGGTCTCGTTGAAGAACGGCGACAGGTAGTCCATCCGGGTCACGAAGGTGACGCCCTGCGTCCAGTTCCGGTACTCGAGGTTCTTCTCGATCCCGGTGTGCAGGTAGCCGATTCCGCAGCGAGCGTCGGTAACCGTCTCGCCTTCTATCTCCAGGATCAGCCGCAGCACCCCGTGCGTCGACGGATGCTGCGGCCCCATATTCACCACGATGCGTTCGTCGCCGGGTTGGGCGGCGGCACGCTCGCGCACCGAGTTGACCAGGTCGTCCCAGTCCTGCCCCGACACCGTGAACACCCGCTCGGGGCGGGCGTCGTTCTCTGAATCCAGCGTGGTCACTTGTACGACCTCCTGCGATCCGGGGGTGCGATACGGGCGCCCTTGTACTCCACCGGAACACCACCGAGCGGATAGTCCTTGCGCTGCGGATGGCCGTGCCAGTCGTCGGGCATCTCGATACGGGTCAGCGCGCGATGGCCGTCGAAGACGATCCCGAAGAAGTCGTAGGTCTCGCGTTCATGCCAGTCGTTGGTGGGATAGATCAGAGTCAGTGTCGGAATATGCGGATCATGGTCGGGGACAGCAACTTCCAGACGGATGCGGCGGCCGTGCGTGATCGACGAGAGTGGATAGCTGGCGTGCAGTTCGCGTTCGGCGTCGTCGGGATAGTGCACACCGTTGACGCCCAGACACAGTTCGAATCGCAGCCGCGGATCGTCGCGCAGTGTCTGCGCCACCACCGGCAGGTGGCGGCGCCGGATGTGCAGGGTCATCTCGTCGCGGTAGATCACCACCTTCTCGACCGCGTCGGCGTACGAACCGCCGCGATCGGCGAGTGCGTCGGCGAGGGTGTCGGCGATCTCGTCGAAGTAGCCGCCATAGGGACGTGCCGAGGCGCCGGCGAGCGTCACCGGCCGGACGAGCCCGCCGTAGCCGGAGGTATCACCGGAACCCTTCGCGCCGAACAGGCCACGCCGGACGGCGATCACCTCGTGGTCGGGCGCCGGGCGTTCCGATGCCCTGCGTTCAGAATCGGTCGTCATCGAAGCAGCCCCGTGAACTCGATGGTCGGTTTGGCTTCGAGTGCGGCACGTTCGGCCGCCCAGATCGCCTTCTCCCTGTCGACACCGAGCGGCATCTCCTGGATCTGCTGATGCAGGGTCAGGATCGCGTTGAGCAGCATCTCCGGCCGGGGCGGGCAGCCGGGCAGATAGATGTCGACGGGCACCACGTGGTCGACGCCCTGAATGATGGCGTAGTTGTTGAACATTCCACCCGACGACGCACAAACCCCCATGGCCAGAACCCATTTCGGTTCGGCCATCTGGTCGTAGATCTGCCGCAGCACCGGCGCCATCTTCTGACTCACCCGGCCTGCCACGATCATCAGGTCGGCCTGCCGGGGCGATGCCCGGAACGCCTCCATCCCGAACCTGGCCAGGTCGTAGCGGCCCGAGGTGGTGGCCATCATCTCGATCGCGCAACACGCGAGGCCGAACGTCGCCGGCCACAGTGAGCCCTTGCGCATGAACCCGGCCAAACCCTCGACGGTGCTCAGCAGGACACCGCTGGGGAGTTTCTCTTCCAGTCCCATCGTCTACTCCCAGCTCAGGCCGCCGCGCCGCCACTCGTAGGCGTACGCGATGGACACGTTGACGATGAACAGACCGACGGCCAGCAGACCGAACCAGGCGAGCTGATCGACGGCCACCGCCCACGGATAGAGGAAGACGATCTCGATATCGAAGATGATGAACAGCATCGCGGTGAGGTAGAACTTCACCGGTATTCGCTGCCCGGTCCGGCTGATCGACGGTTCGATACCGCACTCGTAGGGTTCGAGTTTTGCACGGTTGTACCGGCGCGGGCCGATGAACACCGCGATGCCCACCGACACCACGGCGAACACCGCGGCGATGGCCGCAAGCACCATGATCGGTACGTAAGCGTTCATGAACGGGCCTCCATCCGCGACTCGTGGTCGCCGGGAGATGCGTCGACTTACCTATAGCCCAGGCTGTGAGCTACAACACAACCCTACAAGGCGTGATCGGCGTGGTGGGGACGTTTGCTGTTTCCCGGGGTTTCGTACAGCCGGTGGTGGGCCCGGGGTGGTTCGTGTAACGAGGGATATGTGTCACCCGACACAAGCGATGAGTGCTATCTGGCATGCGCGCCCGCGGTCGCGACCAGGCCGTGGACGTGCGAAGGATCGACCACAAGGAGAGATTTCGCCATGATCAAGACCTCGACGACCAAGATCTCGACGACCAAGATCTCGACGGCTGCTCGCGCGGTCGCGGGTACATGCGCGGCGGTCGCGCTCGCGGCAGTGAGTACCGGGCCGGCGAGCGCCGCGCCGGTCAGCATTCCCGTCTATCAGATCCCGTCCACCGCGCTCGCGGTGAGCGGACTGGTCGTGCCCGGGCCGTACTTCGCCACGGTCAACGTCACCACCACCGACAATCCGGCCGTCGTCCGGTTCTCGGCCCCGGCCTCACCGACGGTCTGTGCGACCTCGGCAGCTGGTGCCCTGGTACGGGTGTACTGGGTGAACCTGACGAGGATGTGGACGGGCGCGGCGACGGTCAAGGCGTGCCGCAACTACCTCGGCAGCACACCCACCTCGCTCACGGCGATTGTCGGGGAGGGCCGCGTCGTCATCCATACCCAGGTGATCGGTTCGCCGCTGAGCCCGCGGGCCGGACAGCCGTCGTTGCCCGGCGTGGGTACCTTCACCGTCGGCGGGCCGGGCTCACTGACCGGTTCGTCGACCGGCTCGGGGTCATGACCGGGCGGTGATCCCCGCAGTGTGCAGCATCTGCGCGAACGCCGCCGACAGAGCCAGCGGATCGACCGGGAGCACGGCCGTCGCCTCGGTGCGTGACCAGTCGGCCAGCCAGCGGTCGTCGGCGCGGCCGAGCAGCACCAGCGTGGGTGGCGCCGGATCGTATTCGTCCTTCATCTGCTTGGCGATGCCCAGACCGCCGACCGGGGAGGCCTCGCCGTCGAGGATCGCGGCGTCCACCGATCCGGAGTCGAGCTGCGTGAACAGCATCGGTGCGGTGGCCACCTCGTAGTACGACAACTCGGGGCCATCGGCGTCGAGGCGGGTACCCAATGCACCGATCACCTGGGCACGCGTGTCGGAGTCGCTCGAATAGACGAGCACGCGAAGGGTATTCGTCACCGGCCCGATGCTACGCCGTGGTTGCGGGCGGCGAGGGCTGTTTCCTGCCGACGCTCGGAGGTCGCCGCCTAGCCGAGCAACCCCTGTGCGACCCGTTCGAGAGCAGCCACGCGGCTGCCCTTGACCAGTACCGCGTCGCCGTCGGTCAGATCTTCGAGGGCTGTGACGGCCGCATCGACGCTGTCGACGTGCCGGGCACCGTCGCCGTACGCGGGTGCGGCCACGGCGATCACCTCGACACCCAGGTCGAGCGCGGTGCGGGTGACGCCGGCGTGCGCGGCGTCGGAGTCGTCGCCGAGTTCGGCCATCGTGCCGAGCACCGCGATCCGGCGGCCCGCCCGGAGTGTCGCGAGGGAGTTCAGTGCCGCGGTCATCGACGTCGGGTTGGCGTTGTAGGCGTCGTTGATGACGATCACGCCGCCCGGCGTGGTGACCAGTTCCATCCGCAGCCCCGACAACGCGGCACTGCGCAGGCCGAGCACGATCTGTTCGACCGGCACGCCCACCCCGCCACCCGCAGCGGCCGCGGCGAGCGCGTTGGGTACCTGATGCTCGCCGCGCGCACCGAGTTGTACGTCCGACTCACCCCACGGGCTGTGCAGCCGGAACGACGCCCGCAGTTCGTCATCCAGCGACACCGCGGACGCGTACACGTCGGCCGAGGCGGACAGGCCGTACGTCAGAACCGGTGCGGACGTACGTGCCGACATCGCCGCGACCACCGGATCGTCGGCATTGAGCACCGCGACGCCGTTGTCGGGAAGGGCCTCTATCAGCTCGCCCTTGGCCCGGGACACCGCTTCCAGCGAGCCGAACATCTCCAGATGCACCGACTCGACGCGGGTGATCACCCCGACCGTCGGCCGGCCTATGCCGCAGAGCAGCTCGATGTGCCCGACGCCGCGCGCACCCATCTCCAGCACCACGGCCTCGGTGTCGTCGGGGGCGTTCACCAGCGTCATCGGCAGGCCGAGTTCGTTGTTGAACGACTTCTCGCTCGCCGCTGTCGGATACGTGGTGGCCAGCACCCCGGCCAGCAGATCCTTGGTGGAGGTCTTGCCCACCGAGCCGGTGACGCCGACGACCCGGTCGGGCAGCCGGGTGCGGGCCGCGCGGCCCAGATCGGCCAGGGCCAGGGCGGTGTCGGCGACCCGGACGATCGTCGCCCCCGGAACGTCGGTACCTGTATCCGACGACAGATACACCGTCGCCCCGGCGTCGACGGCCTTACCGATGAACGCGTGACCATCCCGTTCGGCGACGATCGGCACGAACAACTGCCCCGGTTCGACGATGCGCGAATCGATGTTCACCTCGTCGATCACGGCGCCGGCGTCGCCGACCACCTCACCACCGGTTGCCTGAGCGATCTGTGCTGCCGTGAAACGCATGCCGATCAATGTACTGGGCGCCCGGTCGGCGCCCGCGTCACGGACCGACGCGCAGCCCCGCGAGCCGGGCCGCGCGGAGGAGCTCGGCGTCGAGGGACACCATGACGTCCGCACGCAACCGGAGCGCTACGGCCAGGTGCAAGGCGTCGAGCGTGCGGAGTTGTCCGGGAACCAGCGGTGCGTTTGCGAAGTCATCCTGGTCGATGTCCACGATGTCGATCTCCGCCAGCGTGGAGTCTGCAAGATCGATATCGATCTCCGGTTGGCGATTGGCCTGGCAGCGAACTTCGGTGCGCAGGAGTGCGGACGATAGGACTATGTCGTCGGCTCCGAACAGGTCGAGGTAACTCCTGACCCGAGCGCCGGCGGTGACGGTTTGTGCATCGCGCCCGACAACCACCATCCGGAGGAATGCCGACGTGTCGATGTAGACGATCACCCGATGATGCCCGCCGCGTCACTCATCGAACATCGCGTCGCGCTGACCGCGCATCTCATCGAGGACTTCCAGCGGATCGCGATCGGCGATTGTGGGTTTGATGGATGAGAAATTTCTCCGTTGCGTACCGCGCTGCACTTTCCCGGCGGCGATAAGCCGCTCGTAGGGTGTCAGGGCCGGAGGTGACAGTACTGCCACCACTTTGCCGTGGTTGGTGATCTCGAAGGTCTCACCGTTGCTGACCTCCTCGAGGATCTTCGACGAGTTGTTCCGGAGTTCGCGGTGCGGGATCGTGCGCATAGTTGCCTCCTGAAGGCGACGCGGCGCGTGTAGCAATCGTAGCAGTTGAGAGCGTCTGTTTGGGGGACACTAGGCTATGCGGCATGGCTTCGCCCCTCCTGCGTCTGGTCGTCCTGTTCGGTGGCGTCTCGGCAGAACATGACGTTTCCCGTGTGACCGCGGCCCACGTGCTGGCAGCCGCAGACCGCACCAAGTACGAGCTGGTGCCCGTGGGCATCGGCAAGGACGGCTCGTGGGTGCGCAACGACGACGCGATGGCCGCGCTTGCCGATGGCACGCCGCTGCCGAACGCACTTGATGTCGTCGGGACGGCCGTCGACCCGCTGACCGTGCTGCGGGGTGAGCAGTCCGAAGCGATAACCGTGGTACTGCCGCTACTGCACGGCCCGCATGGTGAGGACGGAACCATGCAGGGGTTACTGGAACTGTTCAAGTTGCCGTACGTCGGGTCGGGTGTGCTCGGGTCGGCGGTGTGCATGGACAAGGCGATGGCCAAGCGCGTCACCGAGCAAGCCGGCATCCCGCAGTGCCGATGGATCGAGTTCCGCGACGGCATCGACGACGCCCGCGAGATCGTCGGCCGCGCCATCGATGCGCTGGGTCTGCCGCTGTTCGTCAAACCCGCCAACCTCGGATCGTCCGTCGGAATCAGTAAGGCGCACAATGAATCCGAACTCGACAAAGCCATCGATGTCGCATTGCGCTATGACGACACCGTCATCATCGAGGAGGCGGTGACCGCCCGCGAGATCGAGGTCGCGGTCCTGGGCAACACCGCCCCCGAAACGTCGGTGCCCGGCGAGATCCTGCCCGGCAGCGACTTCTACGACTACGAGGACAAGTACGTGACCGGCGCCGCGAAGCTGGCGATCCCCGCCGACCTGCCCGCCGAAGAGATCGCGAAGGTTCGGGAGCTGGCCGTCGAGTCGTTTCTCGCGCTGCGCTGCGCCGGCCTGGCCCGCGTCGACTTCTTCTACGAGGAGGGCGGCCGCGGCTGGCTCCTCAACGAGATCAATACCATCCCCGGCTTCACCCCCGGCTCGATGTACCCGAAACTCTGGGACGCGGCCGGTCTCGGTTACGCCGACCTCATCGACCGGCTCGTGGTGCTGGCACTGGAGAATCACCGCCGCCGGGCCGGGTTCTCCACCGAACACTGATCGGCTGGCTCACGGGCGCAGGCCGCGCAGGTAGACGTCGATGAGCCAGGACGTGTGGGTGTCGCAGTCGGCTTCGTCCTGTTCGGACAGTGGTCGGGTGATCGACGCGATGCCGAGTTGAAAGTTCTTGGCGGACACATCATCTCGCACCAGACCTGCATCCTTGGCGCGTTCCAGGAGCGTTTCCTGTGCGGCGAGCACCCCCGTGCGCAGCGGTTCGACGTAGTCGGGGGTGCCGGTGTCGCCGAACTTCTCCGCCAGTGCGGGAATGAGCGTTCCGGGTCGCAGCGCCGCCAGCGCGTGCACGAAATCGTGCCAGCCTTGATCCGGATCCTTGTCGATCCGGGTCAGGTAGTCGTCTTCGACTGCCCGGAAGCAGTCGGCGAGGTCCTCGACGACGGCGCGGATCAGGTCGTCGCGGGTGGGGAAGTTGCGGTAGAGCGTCGCGATCCCGATGCGCGCCGCGTCGGCGACCGCGGACAACGGAACATCCACCCCGCGCGCGGAGAACAGGGTGCGCGCGGCGTCGACGATGGCCGTGCGGTTGGCACGTGCGTCAGATCTCATCGCTGTCTCCCGTCAAACACTTGCCGATCGTTAAACGGAAGATTACTCTCCACTTGTATCGGAGGAAAATCCTCCATATAACAGGTGATGTGTCAGGGGAAGGCAGATTTCGCATGAGCGCGAACATGGGGGCGTCCACACCGAAGCTGGGCAACCGGATCATGATGTCGCTGCTTGAGGCGCCCGTCGTCGGCGGTGTGCTCGGCAAGGGGCTGACCATCCTCACCTTCACCGGAAGAAAAACCGGCCGCACTTACCGCACACCCGTCGGTTACAAGCGCACCGGCGTAGACACCATCACCCTGCAATCCAAGTTCGGCACCGACGGCAAGACGTGGTGGCGCAACTTCACCGGCGACGGCGCGCACGTCACCGTCCTCGTCGACGGCACCACCCACCCCGGGCATGCCGTCGCCGTCAAGGACGGCGAGATCGTCACCGTCACCATCACCCTCACCAACGAAGGAGAATCCCGATGACCTGGGACCCCGCACACATCGGCGACCTCACCGGCCGCACCTACCTGATCACCGGCGCCAACGGCGGTATCGGCTACTTCGCCGCCGACCAACTGCTGCACGCCGGCGCCGACGTGATCGTCGCGGGCCGCAATCCCGCCAAACTCGACGCCGCGATCGCCGCGCTCAGCGCATCGGCGAAGGTGCCGGCCGCCGGAATCCGCACGCTGCGCATCGACACCAGTTCCGTCGCGTCGTCGAAGCGGGCCGCCGACGACATCATCGAGTCGGGAACCCGACTCGACGGGCTCATCCTCAACGCTGGCCTCGTCAAAGGACCCAAGACGCGGACCGTCACCGACGAAGGCCACGAACTCCTGTTCGCCACCAACATCCTCGGGCACTTCGCGTTCGTCGGTTCGGTCCTCGGCGAGCTCGCCGAGGCCGCCCACATCGTGTGGCTGGGCAGCTCGACAGCCATCAAGGGCGACTACGACTTCACCGACCCCGAACTCGACAGAGCCGCGGCCTCCTACAAGCCGATGAAGGTGTACGCCCACTCCAAGGCCGCCACGACGATGGTCGGCGCCGAGGCCGCCCGCAGGTTCGCCGCGGCAGGATCATCGCTGGTCAGCGTCATCGCGCATCCCGGCTACGCGCTCGGCGGCCGCGGCCCCGTAGGACCCGGCATCAACGAACCTACCGTGAAGGAACGGATCGTCGATACGCTGCAGGCGTCGTTCAGCCAGACCAAGGAACTCGGGGCCCACGCCCTGGTCCGCGCAGCCGTCGATCCGGCCGTCGCCGGCGGACAGTTCGTCGGGCCGAAGGGCTACAAGGGCCCCACCCAGATCGGCGAAGCACGGAAGTACACCACCGATCAAGCAGCCGCCGACCGGCTGTGGAAGCACCTGGAGAAGGCCACCGGCGTCATCTGGCCGTAGCCGACAGGCCCGCGGCTACAGTTGATCCATGTCCGTCCCGCACGGCGACCGCCCCGACCTCCCCGAGTGCATGACGTGGGAGGAACTCGGCGAGCTTCCCGAGGAGATCGCCGCCCAGGTGGAACTGTGGGACGGCAGGGTTGTGTGGATGCGCCGCGGACCGGCCGAGCACCAGACCTTCACCAACCGGATCTGGGCGGCCTTGGAGCGGTGCGTTCGCGCAGATCGGACGGACAATCCGGAGCGATGCCTGCGGGTCACCACCGAAACCGACGTCTTTCTGGGAACCACCGGCAAGAACGACTTCCTCACCCCGGATTTCCTCGTACACCGCTGCCTCGACAAGCCATATCAGGACCTCCGCGCCCCCGACGTCGTGCTGGTCGGTGAGGTGCTGTCGCCGGGCAACTCCCAAACCGACATGGAAGCCAAACGAGCCCGGTACGCGTCGGCCGGGATCCCCTGGTACTGGGAGGCATCACTGGATCGTTCGGCGAGCGCCATCGCCTCGATCCGCGCCTACGGTCTCGAATCCACACCCGGCCCGCTGCCGGACGGGGACCGCCCGCTACGGCAGGCCAACTACCTTCTCGCCGGCGAATGGACCCCTGCGGACGACGCCGGCATCGTCATCCGGGCTCCGCTCCCGATCGCCATCGACTGGGCGGACCTGGCGTACTGAAATCTGCGGTGTGGGCCGCAGGTGGCGGCCCGGTCAGTTGTCTGCTGGGGTGATCAGGATCGATGCGGCCAAACCGTTGATGCGGCCGAGTAACTCAGGTGGCGTGAGCGACAGGTCGAGCGCGTGGCAGTGGATCGTGACGCCTGCGCGACGAACTGTGTGTACCGTCGGCTGCTCGTTGCCTTTGGCGTAGATCAAGTGTCCGCGTGACAGACCGAGGGCCGTGCAGTACGCCAGCATTTGGTAAAGGTCGGCGTCGGGGAAGCCTTCGGGCTTCTCGGCCTTGTACTTGGCGTCGATGGCGGCGATGGCGTTGTGGGTGCTGTCGAAACAGAGAAGATCGGGCCGCATCGCCACCCTGTCGTCGATGTCGAGATAGATCCGATGCTGGGTGGCCGTACGTTGTCCTCGATTGGCCATCGCTTCGCCGAGCGCGGTGCAGACGAAGTCCTCGAAGATTCTCCACATGTCGAAGACGTAGCCGCTGACCGCGAGATCGCCGGCGTGGTGTTCGAACGATTGCGCGGCGAGGATTACCTCGGCGAGGCGTAGCGCGTTGACGTACCGCGCGTTGAGTCGGGTGGGCCGCCACGCGGGCGTGGGTACACCGCGAGAAGGGGGCGTGACCTCGGCGAAGGCGAGGTGCAGTCGCTGGAGGCGGCGTCGGGCGGTGGTGGTGATGCCGGCAACGCGCAGCATGCGCAGTGTGGCGGCCAGCAGGAGCTGGTTCTCGGCGATGTCGGTGGTGAACTCGTCGTATTCGACGGCGAGCGGTACGGCGAAACCATAGTGGCGGGTCGTCTGCTCACCGGCGAGAACCCGGCCGCGGAGCACAGGCAGGCTGTCGGTGACAGTTCGGTAGCCCTGCAATAGACCCTGGGCGGTTGCGTGAGTGGCGAGTCGGGAGAATGCTTCGGCGAGCGCGGGAAACAGGTCGTCCTCGGTGGTCAGGTGTACGGGATCGTCTCGCCAGATACCGGGCTTCTGCGCGTAACCGAGGAGGAAGATCAGCCGGTTGAGGTCGGTGATCTTTGGTCTGACGACGATCTGCAGATCCCCGACGGCCAGTGCGCCCACCTTGTTGGCTGCGGCGCGGACCGTGAACACTCCCTCGATGAGCGTGGGTGTGACGTCGACGAGTGGTGATCCGAGGAGCGCGACGTACTCGTCTGGGGTGAGTTGCCGTTCGGCGTATCCGCCTTCAGTCAGTGTCAGCGGTGATCGTGGCATCGCCGAGGCTTTCCGTTTGGGCATCGATGTGGGCGGCTACTCGCTTGCGGATGGTGTCCAGTCCGTACCGCTGTTCGATGTTGATGCCGTCACCGTAGTGGTGTTCCTCGAGCAGCGGCAGGATTGATGTGCGCCAGATCCGCTGTAGCCCGGTGTCGGTGAAGGCCGATTCACGCATGAAGTACGACGGCCCGATCTTGAAGTCGTCGTCTTCGATGAGTGCGTTCAGCTCGTCGAGGAGGTCGGCGACGTCGGTGGGGCGGTCGGTCGCGGTGAGCCAACTGCGCAGGACCCCGTTGGCCGGGTCCTGGGACGGGTGCAATGTGACGAACGAGAATCGTCGGCGCATCGCCGCATCGACCAGCGCGATGGATCGGTCGGCGGTGTTCATGGTGCCGATGATGACGATGTTGCGCGGCAACGTGAATGGGGCTGTGCTGTACATGAGGTCGATGCTCTCGTTGCGATACTCTAGCAGAAAGTACAGCTCACCGAAGATCTTGGCGAGGTTGCCGCGGTTGATCTCATCGATGATGAGGACGAACGGTGCCTGGGGGCTCTCGATGGCCCTGTCGACGAGTCTCCGCAGGGGCCCCTTCCTGAGATCGAATCCGACCTGGCCGCCGGTCTGCTGCCCGGGCCGATATCCTTCGAAGAAATCCTCGTACGAGTAAGCCGGATGGAACTGCACGATCTTGACCTTGTCTTCGCCGGCGAGATATCGGGCCAGTGTCTTTGCGATGTAGGTCTTTCCGGTTCCGGGCGGGCCGTAGAAGATGAGCTGGGGGCGGTCGCGGATCAGGTCGATACATTCCTGTAGCCAGTCCTGGTCGACGTTCAGTTGTTCGGCCAGGTACTCGTCGGCGTCGGGAAGGTGCAGCGAGGAGTCGGCTGGTGTCGGTCGTGGCAGGTCGATGAGTGTTCGGATTGTGTCGATCTGCCCGGTGAGGTCGAGGACTTCGCCTTTCTCATTGAGGCGAGTCGAGAGTTCGGGTGGGAGTTGTGCGGTGGTGATGGACTCTTCATACCAGTGAACCGGCCGCCGCAGTTTCGATCGCCCTGCGCTGTCATCGGCGTATGTGGCGTCGCCCGTGACGGTGCCGAAGTAGACCTTGCCCTGGCTGACGGTGACAACCAGATCGCCGGGGTTCATTTGGGTGAGGAACGAATAGAACTCTTCGGTCTTTTCCTTGCGGGCGGTGTAATTGACTGTTGAGTAGTCTTTGTCGACGATTGATTTCAGGTTGTCGAAGCTGATATCCGAATTCACGGGACGAAGGAACTTCGCGGCAAGCGATACCGAGGACTTTTGCTGCCAGACGGGCACCATGTCGGTGCCTGCGACATTGGAGCCGTAGATTCGCCATGCGTGTGCCGTGCCCGGGTCCGGTTCGGGTTGAGACTTCGATGGCTGCCACTTTTCTGCCCAGGGTGGCGTATATAAGTCGACGGACTTACCTTCGGCAGCAATGATATTCGAGTAGATATGGTGGAGATCGACGTCGATATCTTCGGTCGGTTCTTGGCCGAGATACTCCTCGGCGAAAGCGTCGCGAATGAGTTTCAGGTGAGTGGCGCTTACGACTGGAAGGTAAAACTCTGGAAACGCCAGGTAGAGCAGTGCTTGACGCTGTGCGGCCTGTCCGGTCTTGATCGTTCGGACAAAACCCCTGAAAGTGAGCGGGTCACTCAACACAGCGGCTGCATCCTCCGCCGGCAGCTCCCGAAACGCGCGGGTCAGCTCAATCAGGTAGTTGATCTGCTTCCATTTCTGAGTGGTGAACGCCTGGCCGCCGTTGAAGACGCCGCCCGACATCAATGCGTCCAGGACATCCTCGGGGAGTTCGACGGAGTCTCCACCGATCCTGAGGATCGACTTCGTCTGCTCAACCTTCTTCGGCCCGCTCACATTCGTGATCGGTAGGACGTTCAGAATAAAGATCTCGGCGAACAGTTGGATCGCACCGTGAGACCTGCTGCCTATCTGTCCATCAAGCTTCTCGAAGAAGGATTTCGCACTGAGATCCGGGCGTTGGACAAAGTACTCGTGCAGCTCGGTCAGATTCCGGTCGGTCCACACCGGTATCCCAGGTGTGAGAAGTGAACCACCCGCGCCCAGGCAGTCGTGAACCAGGCGGTGGCCGACGGCCTCGACGGCCGGGGCTGCGGGCCGGTTCAGGGTAGGGCCAAGGGTGTCTGCGTTGTCGGACAAGGTGGTTCGGCTCCTTGCATCGGATTGCGGCTTGGTCTGGTTGCTCTGCGAATGCCATTCGATCACCCTGCGGGTGAACTATTGAATCCAGATTTATGTACCAGCTGGCTCTCGATTTCGGATAGGGCCGCCAAAGTGGGTAGCGGGTT
This sequence comes from uncultured Gordonia sp., assembly GCF_937858515.1. Classification (NCBI taxonomy): domain Bacteria; kingdom Bacillati; phylum Actinomycetota; class Actinomycetes; order Mycobacteriales; family Gordoniaceae; genus Gordonia; species uncultured Gordonia sp. Next base: position 25,011 of record NZ_CALLZT010000097.1, read on the forward strand.
GTCGACGGTAACGCTGCGAACGGTTTCCAACCACTGTGCGACCTCGCTCCACACCCAGACCGGCATGGAGGAAGCGCGAATGTGGGCAAACGGTACCGGAAACCCCTCGGCCTGAGTCCATTTCCGTGCGCCTTCACGGCTTACCCCCGCTCGGTGTGCGATATCGGTAGTCCCCACGAGGTCGCGATCGACACCGTGCACACGAAGCTGCGGCAGTTCGGCTTGCACTGCCCGTACCCGTTCGATTGCATCCGAGATCGGGTCGGCGTCGGACACCGACATCATGAGGACGTGAGGTTGCTCGCCTGCGATGAACATATCGGGGAACTTTTCGCCGAGCACTTGGTAAGTGGCTTCGTCGTCGAAGTCGAGACCGGAGATACGCACGCCTACGGGGAGAGACGGCATGTTGAACGTTCCTCTCCTACTGCGGCATGACGTTGGCAGTTGCCAACCACACTATCGGAGGGTCGCCGCGCACGGATCGGAACCGCTAGTCGGTAACGCTGACGACCTCTCGGTCGCGCAAGGCGGTCCACGCGGTGGTGACGTGATCACTGGTGAACATTCGTGCTTTGCGGTTGTTCCACGTGCGGACCTGGTCGAACGCCGCGGCAGGATCCTTTGCGGCCGCGTCGTCGTGGGTCATCACCCAATGCACGGTTGCCAGCAGCTCGAGACTGTACATCGACTCGAAACCGTCGATGATGTCGTAGACCCTGTCGATGCGTGCGAGTGTGTCCGGGTGCTCGGCGAGCACAGCTTGTGCCTGCTGGACTGCCCCGGGAAGCACATGGATTGGTTCAGCCTCCCTCACCGGAGTGTTGCCGTCGCCGTAACCGCTGATGAAATGGCCGTCGATATGGCTGAGGACATGGCGGAGGTTGTCGGCGTACGGCCCGTAGAGGTTCTTGACGTAGTTGAGCTTCAATGGTTGGCCTTCGAGCTGAAGGAAGTACATCAGTTTCTGGACCTCGATGAGGCTTGCGTCGAGAGCGACACGTGAGTAGCCGTCGAGCAGCGTGACGAGTGCCGCACGGCCTACGGTCATATTCGGTGCTTTCGTCGCGTTACGCATCTCTGTGGCTGCAGGAGCATCTGCCGGCGGGTAGAGACGGACTTCGACTTCCGCTAGATCGGCGAACGCATCGACGATCAGAGGACGCACATCGGCCCAGTCCAGGCCGCCGTTGCCGCAACCCAGGGGCGGTACCGCTATCGACGTGATTCCTCGGTCGCGGATTACCCGGACCAGGTCGGTGAGACCAGTCTTGATGTCGTCAAGGTGCGACTGGGCACGCCAATGCCCCTTGGTTGGGAAGTTGATGATGAACCGGGGACCGTCCAGCATCCCGGTCTCCCACACATGCATGCGGCCGAGTGAGACGGCATCGTCCTTGCATGCCTTCTCGTATGCCTTGAACATCTCGGGGTATGCCTTGCGGAACTGCAGCGCGATACCCTTGCCCATCACTCCGACCGTGTTCACCGTGTTGACCAGCGCGTCGGCGTCTGCTTGCAGCAGATTGCCATCAACGTCTGCCAGCATGACGATCAGCTCCGTCTCTTCAGAAGTATGCGTCCGGGTTCACTCGGATGTGAGGTACGGGGGCTCCAACCTTACGCAAGGTGGTTTCGACAGTAGACGCCCGACCCTCGTCGTATACGCTTATCTGTTCGAATGTTGCGAAATCGACACGTCCGTGGACCAGGCACTCGGCCATGCGTCGCTCCTTGCGCTCAAAGTCGGTGTCGGTGTTCCTCCATATCCGGGCCTCCATCAGATCCCAGTCGACGAGGTCATTGAGGCGGTCGGTGTCGCAGAAGTGGGTGGCAGTACCCAGCGCCGCGTTGCGGTCAGTGAACACCAAGTCGTGACCACGGTCGATGAGCCTCTCCACCGTTGTCACCAGGTAGACCAGATCGTGCTCATCGCCAGTGAACGTCGCGACACTGCGATGGTGGATTGAGGACATCATCGGGCTCCGCGGCGCGAAGTAGAAGGGAACGTAGTCGGCGACGACTCCACCAGGGCCAACCGTGACCGTGCGACGTTTGCGTCGTCGTTTGATGCGAGGCTCACCGGCCTCGGTGACAAGGTGCCCAGCCGAGTGAGCATCACACACGAGACCATCGGTGACGATACCGGCCAGATTGTCGACGTGCGTGAAGTGCGCGACATAGGTCGGAATCGGGCGGGGCACCGTCTCAGTGTGCCATCTGGTCGTATGCCTCTAGGACCAGGCGTTTGGTGCGGAACTCGCCGTGGTTGGCCGTGTCCCGATCTCTTATCAAGTTGAACGTGTCCATGATGTAGTCGACGTCGTCGCGGTCGACTGCGAAGAGGTGGAAGAACGCCGCGTCCAGTTCGGTGCGAATACGGGCTCGCTCGGCGGGATCCCACTTGAATGGTGCTGAGTCGACACCGCATTCGGCTGCCCAGGTCGCGAGTTTCTCGTCGGTTGCCGACAGGCGGACCGATTGCTCGACAACCCATCGGTAGTCGAATGTCAGGTGAGGGTTGGTCGAGAAGGCATCGCGGGGGACACATGGAAGCTGCTCGAAAGTTCCTTGCGGAATCGACGGTTGGCTGAGGAACTGCCGCAGAACGTAGTCGAAGGCGAATGAGTTGTACTGCGCGCAAAGGAACGCCAAACCGTCTGCGGATGGCCCGGCCGATAGGATCCAACCGTAGGACGCCGCACCCCAGGGAAGGATCGCGGCGATACAGGTGCGTTCGTCGGTGTTCCTGGCGACTCGGCGGAACCCGAGCATCGCAGTTTGTGTGCCCCAAGTGCGACGCTCTTGGCGAGCCCTCGTGACCTCGGGGCCGACCCAGTACCTTGGCACGACGGATGTGGTGGGGCCGTGGTCAGGGTTCGGCTTGATGTCGGTGTCGCCGATCCCGACGAAGTAGGCCGATCGGTGGTCAAAGATGTTGCCCATCTTGCCCTCATACAGCGGCAGCACCTTGTCGATCTGAGTGGTCATGTGGTGGCCTCCATGGCGGTGTCATCGATTCCGGTCGGGGAGTGGGAGGGGATGCCGGTGGCTTCGGCTTCGGACATTGCGTCGTAGGCGGCCAGGATCAGGCGTTTGGTGCGGTACTCGCCGTACTCGGCTTCGTCTTTGCGTTTGACGATGGGGAAGGTGTCCATGATGTAGTCGACGTTGTCGCGGTCGATGCCGTAGAGGTGGAAGAGGGCGGCGTCGAGTTCGGCACGAACCTGGTTGCGGTCTTGGGGACTCAGCTCGGACTCCCTGAGGTGGCAAGTATTTCTGGTGGCAAGCCGACCAAACGCTGAGGACTTGATTGTTCGTGGTGTCGGTGATGGGAACTGTTTCAGGTAGAAGTAGGTCATCGATGTGCCGCCGATCTTTTGCCGGGCGACATAGTCGAACGCGAACGACGACCAGACTGCTGCCAGGGAGTCTTGGTGGGATGTGAAGGCAAGCGGTAGTTTGTGGTTGACGGCGGCACGCGGCAGGACGGATGTGATCATGGTGCGTTCGTCCGTGCTGCGGCAGATGTCGCGCCAGCCCAGTAGCCAATCTGTGTCGACCTTGCCGTCGAGACGTTCGTCAACTTCCGACTCCGCGACCCAGTACCTTGGCATGACGACGAAGGTGGGGTCGGCTTTTTCTTCGGCGGTGACCAGGCGGGTGGTGCCGTCGGGCTCGTAGGTGGCCCAGCGGTGGTCAAAGTGATGGATCATCTTGGCCTCGTACAACGGCATCATTCGTTTGACCCCTGAGTTCGGGGGGGGGTCTGCTTTTCGAAGACATTGCCGCGCAGAGTCCAGCCGTCGGCTTCGAGTTCTTCGCGGGTGTGGAACAGGCCCGAGTCGTTCGACATGTGGAACATGGTCATGAACTTGATGCCCCAGGGGTTGCCGTTTTTGGGGTCGTTCTCGTTGATGAGGACGGGGACGCGCTTGTAGATGCCGAGGGTGATTTCGGCGTCGCGGCGGGACCGGAACACCGGGCAGGTGCCGGTGTTGGGGTTGAGTAGCTTGATCTCTTCGGGACTCAACGTGAAGCAGGTGTTGGGACGCTGTAGGTCGGTTGGTTCCTGGGCGAAGAACGCGAAATCGGCCTGTGGCTCTCGGGTGTTCCGACCGGTGAGGGTGAGCAGGCAGAACTTGAAGCTTCGATGAACGCCCTCGAACAGGGGCCGGGAGTTCTCGAAGTCGTACAGGCTAGCGATTGACCCGTGTTCGACCAGGTCCTTGAAGAAATACTGGGTGGTCGCGTCGGTGGCGATACCTGTCGGAAGGATCACGCCGAGTCGCCCCTTGCTACCGACGAGGTTTCGGTCGGTTTCGGCGAACACCGCGTACGTGTTGATATCGCCACGGCCGGTGAGCGGGTAGCGCGCTGAGTTACGCAGGATGTGCGAAATGCCTTCAGCGCGTCGCTTCTCGGCGACGAACGACCGGTACAGGACGTCGTTGGTGTCGGGTAGCGCCGCGATCAGCTTCTTGCGTGCGGCCGCGTTGGGTGCGGTCGCGATCTTGGGATCGCGGGCAGCGAAGAACTCCTGCTCCTGCAGTTTGACCCGTTCCCATGGAGGGTTGCCCAGGACCACGGAGAATCCACCGGCCCAGCCGGTCACCTCATTGACCGAACCCGAATCGGTAGCGGCAGTGGGGAAGATATGCGGAAACTCCAGGTGCCAGTGGAAGAATCGGTACTCGGCAGTCAGCCGCGTGAGCTGGAAGTCCTGTTCGCTGTCCAGCCAGGTGGTGCCATCGCGTAAGCCGGTGAGGGTGGCGTGGGTGATCGGTTTCGGTGCGCCGTCAGATTTAGGCCACACGAATGCCGCACACCAGGCGTCGGCGATGAGCCGGGCGTTGCGGTACTCGGGTGAATCCTGGTAGGACCGCAGGCGTTGCTGCTGGACGTGCACGTCGGCAAGTGACAGGGCATCCCGGCCGACGACTTGCTGCACCTCGTCGGCAAGGGCGGCATTGGTGGGGAGTGCGTCGGTGAACCCGAACAGGCTGCCCTGGCTGTTGCGTTCGGCTTTGTTCGCCTTCGTGATCGCCGAAGCGATCTTCTTGTCGTCACCCTCGATCGGTTTGAACGCGGCATCGGGCAGTTCGTCGGCGAGGAGGGCGGGTGTTGCGCCGACGAGGGCGTTGCCCACCTTGATTTGGCCGTCGAGGTAGGTCAGCGGGCGGCCCGGTTCCAGGGCCTCCATCCATAGCGACACCTTTGCCAGTTCGGCGGCGAGTGGATTCACGTCTACACCGTAGATGCATTTCGCGACGACGTCGCGCATCGCTGTGCGGACCGGTTCGGGTGCCGGTTCAGGGTCGCCGGTGCGGATCGCGGCGACCCGTTTGGCGATGCGCCGTGCCGCGCCCACGAGGAAATGGCCACTGCCACAAGCAGGGTCGCAGACGGTGACGGCCAGCAGGGCGGCGATCTGGCCGTCGGCGCCGGATGCCGACTTGACCGCGTCATCGAGGATCGGTTCGAGGGCGGTGTCCAGAAGGGAATCGACCAGGGACGTCGGGGTGTAGTACGAGCCGGTGTCCTTGCGCTGATTACCCGACGCGATATCCAGGGTGTACTTCTTGGTCACGCCGTCCCAGTGCGGAACGAACTCCAGCAGCGCCTCGTAGATGCTGCCGAGTTCCTCCGCGCCGAGGTTGCGGTAGTCAACAACCCGCAGCACACCGGATTTGGGTTCGCGGATCAACGACAACGACCGCACCGCCGACAGCAGGGCGTCGTTGCTGACCTGATGCTCGGTGAGAAAGTCCAGTTCGCCGATGTCGAAGAGTCCGCCGATACCGGGTAGGCCGAGTTCGGGACGGCCGGTTTCGCTGCCCAGTCCACGCCACACCACTGTCAGTGCCTGCCAGCGGTCGCTGTACCGGCCACCGCCACGACGGCGATGCGACGTTTTCCGTAGGCGTGCGGTGGAGAAGTAGTCGGCGTAGCGGGCTTTTGCGGCAGGATCGGCAGCCGGATCGAGGAGCGCGCCCCGGTCCTCGGCGACGAACGTGAACAGCAGCCGGTACACCACGCGCAGCAGGGCATGATTCACGTCGGACACCGACAGCTCACCGGCCGCGAGCTGTTCACGAAGTTCACTGTTGTCGGGGTGGGTGAGGAAACCGTGGCCCAGGGTTCGCAACGCCACCACCACCCCGTCGCGTAGCTGGTTCAGCGCACGAGAACCGGACTCGACGGCCTCAGTGCGCCACTGTTCCAGCCGGCACGATGCCGCGCCGATCTCCTCGTCACGAACCTCCAGCCGCGAGACCTGACACAACGTGTACAGCAGCAGAAAATCCGAAAACAGATCGCCGTCGAAGATCGCTTCCAGATCGAACTCCACATAGGCCGACCCGACCAGCGACGTCGAATCGCGCAGCAACCGCAGCGTCTGACCATTGGACAGGATCGCCCACAGGTGCGTCTCACTGCGGTTGAGCAGTTCCTGGACCATCGACTGCGGTGATGCCCCGGCAGCACCCGCGACGCCCCTGGTTCGGGTGTCCAGTGGCGTACCCGAACCGAGCAGGTGGATCGGGGTGACACCCCACAGATGCGACACGGGGAAGGACTGACCGTCGACGGTGATGCCACCACGCCCGGTGGTGGGTACTCGCCCATAGCCAAGCTGGTCGAGCAGAACCAGCAGGAAACGTTCACGGGTGAGCGAGGTGGTGGGCGCGCCGGCGGGAAGCTGGTCGAGCGCTTCACGATAGGCGGTCCAGGCACCGCGAAGGTATGCCCACACCCGGTTCGCCGCATCGCGGACGGTCTCACCCGTCACCAGGTGATAGTCCTTGGGGGACAGTACCTTACCCGACGGATCGTGCCCGACCGACAGTTGAGACGGAAGATCGGCGGGCAGCAGGCCGCCGGTAATCCGCAATCCGACAAACTGATCCACGCTCACTGCGCACTCCCTGCACCCGAATCCGGAACGAACACAAACACCCCGAGCACGTCGGCACCGGGTTCCGGGGTCACCTTCAGACCACGAACGATCTCGGCCGACGCCTGCCGCACCCGCCGGTGCGAGGCGAGCAACTCCTGCGCCATCTCAGTGCCTTGATCCTCCAAATAGGGCCGGAGAGTATCGATTCCGTCGACCGCACGTGACATGAACTGTTTGGCCTGCGGCGCGGGAACGTTTCCGCTCGGTACGGCGGCCAGCAATTCGGCGACCCTCTCCTTGCCGAGCCACTTGGCCTGGGCCGGGGAACCTTCGAACGCGAACGTAGCGGCGTCCTCGGCAATCAACTGGCGCAGCCCAGTACGGGAGGGGAGTTCGAGGTGAAAACGGTAGCGGGCGACCATCAGTGTGGTGCGTACCGACACCGCGGCCATCCGCACCACCGAGCAGCGCCGGGCCGGACGCAGTTCCGGGTCGAGACCGTCATCGAGTGCCGACTCGATGACATAGCCGGCGATGGCCTCCACCGATGCATCAGTGCGAGACAGGACGGCATCACCACGGCGGACGGGAAGGTCATCGGCGAACAGCAGGGGATCATTCCTGCCCGGTGGGAGCGCATCCTGCAGTCCGAGCGGCAGCGGGGCGAGGGTGGCAACCAGGCCATCGTCAGTGGCCTTCACCGTGGAATGCAAAGCATGCAAAGCATTCTCGACACAGGTGCGGACCTGGTCGCGGGTGCCGAGCGATTCGCGTGCCGCCGTCAGTTCCGCCGACACCTCCTCGGGTTTGATCGCGTGCTGTGCGTACTTGGTCTGTGCACGACGTTCCCGGTCGGCGCTCGAGAGCCATTCGTCGAAAAGGCTGCCCTGCTTGGCCTGGACACCCAGATCCAGCGACAGTTGCTCGGCGTCGGCGCCCCGCAGCAGCAGCCCCTCCATCAGTGCCTCGACCACCGCACCGTTGCTGTCCGGCACCGGAACCGACACACCGGTCGCCTTACGGATCTGCTCGTGTTTGCGCAGCAGCACCTCCAGCACGATGCCGTCGATCTTGTTGTCGCGGCCGTACAGCGTCACCGCCCGCACCTGATCGGCGCGCTGCCCGAACCGGTCGACCCGGCCCTCCCGCTGCTCATGCCGGGTCGGATTCCACGCCAGGTCGTAGTGCACCACAGCCTGGAAACTCTCCTGCAGGTTGACGCCCTCGGACAGGCAGTCGGTGGCCACCAGTACGTGGCGTCCCTGTTCTGCGGCCAGCTCCTCGATACGCGACACACGCTCGGCAGGTGGCAGTGTGCCCGTCACCGACCGCACAGTCACATTGCGGCCCAACGCCTTGTCGAGCTGCTCGGCGACGTACTCGGCGGTGTCGATGAAACGGCAGAAGACGATGGGGTCGCAGCCCTCCGCGAGGAGCGTCTTGACCTCCTTGACCAGGGCGGTGACCTTGCGGTCAGCCTTGCCCTCCAACTTCTGTGCCTCCGCGAGAAAACCACGGAGTCTGCGTTCGGTCGCGGTCTGACCCGAATCCGGCGCAGCGCCCGGCGTGGTGTCGGATGCCTCGACGGCCTCGTCGTCGGCCTGATCGAGAACCACGGCGCGCCCGATGATGTCGGCCTCGTGGGGCGTTCCGGCTGCCGCCGAGGCGGCACGGGTACGCAGGGTTTGGGCAGCGGCACGCGGTGACGACGCGAGCGCACGGAGCAACGCCAGCGCAGACCACCAGTTCACCCGCTTGGTCAGCTCACCGTCGTCGGTGCGGACCGTTTCCCGCGCATAGTCCAGGACCTTGTCGAAGAGCGCCTTATGTTCCGGTGACAGCGCGTATGCGACTTCCTTGGTGAGCCGGTCCTTCGGGAACGGGGTGTCCTCGTCCAGATAACGGCGAATATCGCCCCGCCGACGCTGCACGAAATGGCGGGCCAGCAACTCCCGGCCCCGGCGATCGTCAAGATCTACTCTCTCCAGCGCCGGGTCGAGGAGCCCGAGCAGATTGCGGAACGCCTCCTCATTGCCCGAATGCGGTGTGGCACTCGCCAAGATCATGTGACGTCGAGGGTCTTTGGCAAGTTCCTGCATCAGTTCGTACCGCTGCGTCCGGCCGGACCCGCCCTGCCCGGCCGCGGCGACGCAGGTGTGCACCTCATCGACGATCACCATGTCCGGGCAGGTGCGCAGAAACTCGTGCCGCCTCCTCGACGACTTGATGAAGTCGGTGGACACCACAGTGATCGGATAGCGCTCGAAGATCGACTCACTGCCGACCCGGCCTCGTTCGAGCCGTCGCACCGTCGATGACAACACCAACTCGGCTTCCATGCCGAACTTCTCCCGCAGCTCCGACTGCCACTGCTCGGCGAGTGCCGGCGAGCACAGTACCGATAATCCGCGGGCCTCACCGACCGCCAGCAGCTCGGTCGCTATCAAGCCTGCCTCGACAGTCTTGCCGATCCCCACGTCGTCGGCGATCAGCAGCCTCACCACATCCTGACGCAGTGCCAGCATCAGCGGGACAAGCTGATACGCGCGTGGCTGCACCGCGATCGAACCCAGACAGCGAAACGGTCCTGCGGTGGAACGGAATCCGATCCGCAGAGCGTTCGTGAGGAGTTGGGCGCTGAAGTGGTCGCCGAGGTCGTCGGCGGCCGGCGGCGGAAAGGAGGCAGGCTCCACTCCCTCACTGGCGAGCACGCCCGCGATGTCGTCATCGAGTCCGCCGAGCGGACGCAGGAGGAGGAAGTCGTCGGTGCTGTCCGGCAGCACCACCCACTCCCGGCCGCGTGCGGTCACCAGATTGCCGGGTGAAAAACCCACTTCAGTTCCTTCCCGTACCGAATACATATGTGTGCTCACGGATCTGCGTCAACCAGTCCTCATCGGCGCGCAACCGAATCACCGACCAGCCCCGATCGAACAGTGAATCCTCGGCAACATCGTCACGCCCAGGTCCGGGAGCGCCGGACGGTTCGTCGACGAACACCGCGGCAGAGGCGGAGTCGCTGTGGAAAACGAAGTCGGCGTGGGCATCACCGACTGTTTCATGGACTGCGTCGGGCAGCCGGTACTCGTTCGACGCGAGCGCGTCCAGGAGGGCGCGTTCGGCATCGGTCGCGCACAGCGCGCGCAGCTCAGCCATCCGCTCGGAAGGGTCGCTGTTCGCGCCGGAAGAGTTCGGTGTTGTTTGGCTGCGGGTCATCCGCAGCAGCAGATCGCGTACCGCATGACGGTCGATGCGAGTGTGGTCGAGCTGATTGCCGTAGGAGAGGAGACAGTCGTAGCACGCCTTCTCGCAGCGTTCGGCGGGCTGCTTGCCCGCCTCGGTATCGGTTCCGTCTGCGGTGAAGTGTGCGATGCCGAGCGCCCTTGCTGCGACCCGGGCCAGCGCGTCGGGTTCGGTCACCAGCCGCCGCAGGACACCCGCGCCGCCCTCGGCCGACTCGGTGAACAGCATCCGGCCGTGATCGGTACTGTCCGGCAACGATTCACTCGACAGTTCCGAATCCTCCAACTGGAACTCCGCCTCGATGCCCCGTTCCAGCGCATAGCGCAGCGTGGTGGTCACGGTCTCGTCCTGGGAAGTGGCCAGCCGCAGTACGGCGATGTTCCGGGTGTCCTCGACGTACGGGATCACCTTCTGCGCCATACCCGCCTTGTCCACGTCTTCGAGACCGTCGTCATCGGGCGTGGCATCGGAGGCGTCCTTCTCGCTGAGCCAATTGCCCTTGACCGTGTCGAGCCAGTACCCGAGTTCGTTCGGGTTCCTCCGTCGGCGGCGCCCCAGGTTGGTCACCCGGACTACTGCGGTGTCGCCGTAACTGATCTGTGCCAGCGGCAGATCATCGGCTGTGATCTTGGCGTCGGAGCGGCCCGCCTGCGGTCCGTGCTGGCTGAATCGGTAGGAGGTCTCGAGCTCGAAACCGGCCCGCCGGCGTTCCTCCTCATCGGACGAGATGCGCTGGCGGCGCCGGGTGAACACCGTCTGCATGCGCATCAGGTTCTGCCGGGGTGCCGGCAGAACCGTTCCGCAGTTCTCACACACATCGAGACCTGGCTGCCGGACGTGGTGGTACCCGCAGTCCTCGCATCGACGGGCATCCTGCAGGTCGACGGTGCCGACACCGCCTGCGGCCATCGGCACCTGGATCCGGCGAACCTCGTACCGGGCACCCTCGTGATAGATCAACGCGCCCGGTCCGAACTCCGCGATGGCGAGGAACCGCGGACGCTGTAGATAGTTGCCCTGATCGGACCCGGCACCTGGCATCCTCCCGCCCGGGATGTACGCCGCGAGGGGCAGCCGGGGAAAGCTGTACCCGGGCAGGAATCCCTCGGAGGCGAAGTACCGGTAGGTGTAGAAATCGGAATGGCCGGTGTCGGAGTCCTCGTTGCGCAGCAACTTCAGCTGGTTCTCGGCGTCGCGGCGCCGAGACTCGGCGGCTCGGCGGGCATTGGCACTCGTGGAGGTGCCGAGCACGATGCGGTTCTGTTCGACCTGATCGTCGAGGGCGGCGCGGTACAGTTCGCGCCAACGGTCACAGGCGTAGTTGAATGATGTTGCGGCCGAACCGATAATCTTCTCGGTCCAGCCCTCGTACCACCAGGACGTGCTCTCCAGCTCCGGACGCAGTGGCGCAATGATGGCCGCTGCACGCGTGGTTGCCCGGGTGACGGCGTCGGGCTGACTCAACGTGAACGCCAGATCAGGCACGAGGGGCATATCTGGCGACTCGACATCGAGGAGCTGCGGCATGCGGGAATGGAGGCTCGCGCCGGTCTCGGCCAACCACAGGGCATGTAAGTGCGACGCCAGCAGCGACTCATTGGTCAGATCGAGTCGCGGAGCGGCAACCGAACCCGCGACCATGTCCTGTGATCGCCGGAAGTAGTACTGGTCGTGGGAGTTTCCTGTTGCGCAGTAGGTGACCACCAATGCGGGCTGTCCTGATCGTCCGGCGCGACCCGAACGCTGGGCGTAGTTCGCCGGCGTCGGCGGTACATTCCGCAGCCCGACCGCGTTGAGGCTGGAAATGTCGACACCCAACTCCATCGTGGGCGAACAGTACATCAACGGCAGTGCACCGGAACGGAACTCGTGTTCGCGGTCGGCACGCACCTGCGACGGAACCTGCGCTGTGTGCTCGTGCGCGTGCAAGTCGACCAGTGTGGACGCGGCCTTCTGATACAGATCGCGGAAGAAGGGATTCACGCGAATGCCTTGATCTGCGTTCGCAGTCCGGCGCAGCCGATCCGGTGCGGCGTTGACGCCGTCCCCCGCATGCCAGATGATCGCCGACGCCTTGAGCCGGTAATTGGGACCGGGATCATCGGGGACCGGCACCGTAGTCAGCAGCCCGCACCGTTCCAAAGTGGACAGAAGGACTTCGATGACCTGCTGTGCATCGTCGGTGGTGAGTCTGCTGCCATCCAGATTGCGCAGCGTGCTGCGGTCACGAATATAGCGACCGAGCGCGGACCGTCCGGTCATCCGGGTATCCGACCGGGGAAGGCCCGGCGCACCGGAATGTGCTGACACCGTCGACACCCGGGGCAGGTCGCGTCCGGAGACCGACCACAATCCGGTGAGATGCTGGGCGGACTGCCGCTGTAGCCGTTCGAAGCCGTCGTCGGTCAAGCACTCCACATCAACGGCCAGCCTGCGCCGGAACTCGTCAAGTACTATCTGGCACAGCTCTTCTCGTTCGCCTGCATCGGCATGCTGCAAGCCGGACGGGCTCGATGCCCACAGGTCGGGATCTGCTGCGATCTCGGGCAGCGACTCGTACTCGATGCGTAATAGCGCCGTCTGCTCGAGGTTAGGCATCGTCACGCGCCAGCCCCGCTCCAGATCGGAGTACAGGCGGTACTCGATAAACGCGGTGAACGCGCGCTGGGCCGACGTGCGCGGGCCGAACTTGGCATCCGGATTGGCCGCATAGGTCTCGAACGGGACGCCGAGTGCGGCAACCACACGCTGCGCCACCTCATCGTGCTGCAGCGGACGATCGGCCAGCGCGCGAAACAGCGCGCCGCGAATCTGCGTCACCTGAACGAAGTCGTTGAAGTGCCCGGCCTGCAGACTGGCATCCTGTCGGTTGTCGACGAAGGTCAACAATTTGCGGGCGGCCGCGTCCAGGTCAGATTCGGGCAGTTCTTTCAGCGAACGGACGATCGAAGTACTCACCACTGACACCGCCGAACTGCGGCCCTCCGCGTCGAGGCTGGCCAGCTTGGCGAAATCGTTTCCGCGGGTCTGCTCGTAGGAAACCTTGCACCGCAAGCAGAATCGGAATGGCGACGGAACGTAGGTGGCGACGATTCCGCCGGGATCTTCGGTGCCGTCGACGGCGACTCGGACAATCCGGGGCTGGTGACGTCGCAGGCGATCGATCACCGAACCATCGGCAATCCACGAATCGGGAAAACGGCCCTCGGACACCGGATCGTGCGGCCACGGCTGATCCTCGGAGATGTACAGGTACCCGTTGGCATCGTCGCCACCACTTGCATCGCGATCCCGCCTCGGCCGATAGCGGACGGTGCCACGGTCATCGATGCGGGCCACAACGAGATACTCCTGACCGCATTCGCGGCAGAAGGACAGTGGGATAAGGGCTTTGTGTGGTTCACCCGGCACCGCGACCTGGTACGTCGACGTCACATGCCGAGTACGTTCCGACTCGATTGACACGTAGACGGTATCGCCCTTGGACAAGAACTGGTGGAGCCGGAATGCGAACAACGGACGATGGGTATCCGGATGGACCGCATTCGAGCCGGCGAGAAGCGTTGCGCGGATCGCAGTCCCGCACTCGTCCGTGGTGCAACCGCTGTGATCGGCCAGTAGCGCGGCCGTGTCGCGTACCTGCTGCGGTTTTCGCCGGGTCGTGTGCCCTGATGTTGTTTCAGTATCAAGGCCGAACGTCGACTCGATCCAGCTTGCCAACGGGGACGCCGTCAGATCCTCGTAGGAGCCACGGGCGCCCCCCGACTGGATCTCCTTCCGTAGCTCCGACAAGTCATCGACATCGCCCGTCGTGGCGCGCGTCAGGGTTTCCCCGATCACGTGTTCGGGGATTACCGAAGCACCGAACACCTGGCTCGCTACGCCGGCGACCACGCTGCGCTGATCATCGAGATCGCCTGCGCTCGCCATCGTCGCGGATGTGCCGACGCACTGCAGAGTTGCGGAGCTACACGCATCCCGTACCCGCCGGACCAGCATTGCAACGTCGGCGCCTTGTCTGCCGCGATAGGTGTGCAACTCATCGAGAACCAGAAACTGCAGCCCCTGGGAGACCTGAACCAGGCGCTTGCGTTCCTCCGGCCTCGTCAGGACCAGCTCAAGCATCATGTAGTTCGTGAGCAGGATATCGGGCGGATCGCGCAGAATCCGCTCGCGGTCCTTGTCGTTCTCCTGGCCTGTGTATCGCGCGAATGTCACCGGCTCGTTGCCCTCGCCATAGCCGAAGCGCAGGAACTTCTCCAGCTCGCCCATCTGACTATTGGCCAAGGCGTTCATCGGGTAGACGATGATCGCCTTGACGCCCGGTGGGCGCTCCCGCATTCGCAGGACACGATCCACGATCGGGATGATGTAGGCCAGGGACTTACCGGAACCAGTGCCGGTGGTGAGGACATACGATTCGCCGGTTTGTGCCGCGACGATCGCCTCGCGTTGGTGCCGGTGCACCGTGATCGGGCGTCCACCGGGATCGGTCATCGAGGACTTCGGGCGAAAGATCCGTTCGCACTCGGAGTGCAGCAGGCCCTCGGTGACCAGCTCGCTGATCGAGCCGCCGCCGGCGAACAGCGGATTCAGCGACAGCCACGGCTCCGGCCACTGCTCGCCCCTGTCGGCCAGCTCCCGGACATGTTGCGCGAGTCGTCGTTCACGGATGTCAACCGATGATGTGGTGAACGATTTGTAGTCGTCCACCAGCTGGCGGTGCACCTTGAAGATGTCCATGAATCCTGCGGTTACCAATCCGTTGGGGACGCGTGGGGCAGTTGAGTCAAGTGACCACTGACACTACTGCCGGCACCGACACCGAGACCAGATAAGCCGGACAAACGAGCCGCTCGGGGATAGCTACCTCGCGCCGACGTTCTACGGGGTGAAGCCGATGACCGACTGGTCCTTCTGGCAGGCTGCGAGGAGGCCGTGGACCTGGGACGGGCCGCAGGTCCAGTCGCCGAATGTCTGCTGCTGACCGGTCGCGATCGCCTTGGCGTTGTACTGCTTGGTCAGGTCCTTGGCCTCGGCGCAGGTCACGTCGCCGGCGAGGATCACCACGTGCAGCGCGCCGTCGGGGCCCTGCGTGGTGCCGCATTCACCGTCCGTGGGGGTGGGTGCCGACGATGTCTTGCGGGTCTCGCGGTCGGGGTCCGGCTTGTGTGAGCTGCGCTGGGACGCCGGGACCGGGCCGCCGACGATCGGTGCGGACGGATTCTCCGAGCGCGGTTTCGTCGTTTTCGCCGACGTCTTGGCAGAAGCCGGCGTATCGGACGAGGAGGCAGAAGGCGCCGACGACGGGGAGCCGGTCGCGTCGTCCTCCGAACCGCAGGCCGCGAGCGACAACGCCAGGGCGGCGGTGGCGACGAAAACGGCAATGCGGGGCAAACGGCGCGTCATGGTTACCTACGGTAGCGAACCCCACGTCGCCGGTTTGAGGCCGCCGGTGGTGAGCTGGGAAGATGCACCGGTGACCATCGGATCAGACATTCAGCCCGGCGCGTCCGTCGACTACACGGTCGGCACATCGCTGCCCGGCACTCTCGGCCGCACCGGCGTCATCAGCACCCCGCACGGTGACATCCACACGCCGGCGTTCGTGCCGGTGGGTACCAAGGCGACGGTCAAGACGGTGCTGCCGGAGTCGGTGGCCGCGCTCGGTGCGCAGGCCGTGCTGGCCAATGCCTACCACCTGTACCTGCAGCCGGGGCCCGAGATCATCGACGCGGCGGGCGGGCTCGGGAAATTCATGAACTGGTCCGGACCCACCTACACCGACAGCGGCGGCTTTCAGGTCATGTCGCTCGGCGCCGGGTTCAAGAAGGTCATCTCGATGGATGCCACCGACGCACCCGACGACGAGCTCACAGCGAACGGCAAGGAACGCCTCTCCAACGTCGACGACGACGGTGTCACCTTCAAATCCCATCTCGACGGGTCCAAGCACCGGTTCACCCCCGAGGTGTCGATGCAGATTCAGCATCAGCTCGGCGCCGACATCATCTTCGCGTTCGACGAACTCACGACGTTGATGAATACCCGTGCGTACCAGGAGAGTTCGCTTGAACGTACCCGGCTGTGGGCGATTCGTTGCCTCGCCGAACACAATCGGCTCAGCGTGCAGCGCAGTCACCGTCCGCAGCAATCACTGTGGGGGGTGATCCAGGGTGCGCAGTATGAGGACCTGCGCCGCAAGGCATCTCGTGACCTGGTGGCGCTCGGCGACGCCGACCGCGCCGCCGGCGGAAAAGGCTTCGGCGGCTACGGAATCGGCGGCGCCCTCGAAAAGGACAACCTGGGCACGATCGTCGGCTGGGTCAATTCCGAACTGCCGCAGGATGCGCCGAAACACCTGCTCGGAATCAGCGAACCCGACGACATCTTCACCGCCATCGAGAACGGTGTCGACACCTTCGACTGCGTCTCGCCCACTCGCGTCGCCCGCAACGGCGCGATCTATTCGCGCGACGGCCGCTACAACGTCACCAACGCGAAATACCGCAAGGACTTCGGACCGCTCGACCCGGACACCGAGAACTACACCTCGCAGTACAGTCGCGCCTACCTGCATCACCTGTTCAAGGCGAAGGAAGGCCTGGCCGCGACGCTGGCGACGCTGCACAACGTCTCGTTCGTCGTGAATCTTGTCGACGGTGCGCGCCGGGCCATCGAGTCGGGCGACTACATCGCCTACCGCGACGACTTCCTCGGCCGCTATTACGCCAATTCCTGACCGGCCGCACCCAGGTTGGTGGACGATCGGTGATCGGGGTCGCAGTGACTTGCACCGATGACCGAGTTTCGGCACCCTGGATCGAACGATTGCCGGGCAGCCGAGCTGCCAGGCGCTCCGTACAGCCGGTGCCCGAACAGTGAGAGAAGAATGAGACGCGCCAAGCGCCGAAAACGCCGCCGACGATCGACCCCGACCCCCTCTGACGTCTGCGCCCCGCCCGGCATCCACGTCCTGGCTACGGGCTGTGAGGATCTGCCGTGCTGACCGTTCTCGGAATCCTGGTGGGCATTCTGGTCGTCTTCGCGATCACCGCGCTGACTGGCTATTTCGTCGCCCAGGAATTCGCCTTCATGTCGGTCGACAGATCGCGCCTGGCCGCCCGCGCCGAAGCCGGTGACGCCGCTGCCAAACGCACCCTGTCGGTGACGCGCCGCACGTCGTTCATGCTGTCGGGCGCCCAGCTCGGCATCACCATCACCGGCCTGCTCGTCGGCTACGTGGCCGAACCCCTCATCGGCAACGGAGTGGGCGAGCTGTTCGGCGATATCGGGATCCCGGTGTCGGTCGGCATCGCGATCGGCACCGTCCTGGCCGTCGGATTCTCGACGGTCGTGCAGATGGTGTTCGGTGAGCTGGTCCCCAAGAACCTGGCCATCGCCAAACCCGACCCGGTGGCCCGCTGGCTCGCCCGGTCCACCACCATCTACCTGGCGGTATTCGGCCCGATCATCACCGTCTTCGACAAGGCCGCCGAACTCCTGCTGCGACTGCTGCACATCGAACCCGTCCACGACGTCGAACATTCGGCGACCCCGCGCGACCTCGAACACATCGTCGCCGAATCGCGGGAAACCGGGGAACTGCCCGCGCCGTTGTCGACGCTGCTCGATCGGGTCCTCGACTTTCCCACTCGCAGCGCCGAGCACGCGATGATCCCGCGCGGCAACGTCGACACCGTCTCCGTCGACGACCTCGCCTCCGAGGTGCTCGAGCTGATGAGCTCGGGACACACCCGGTACCCGGTGGTCGACGGTGCGCACGAGGTCCGCGGCATCATCGACCTGCAGATCCTGCTGAACTGGTCCGATGCGGGCGCCGACCCGGCCGTCACCGCGGGCGCGCTGTGCCGCCCGGCCATCGCCATCCCCGACTCCCTCCCGCTGACCGAAGTACTCGAGCAGATCGAGGCCGCCGACGGCGAACTGGCCATCGTCATCGACGAATACGGCGGCTTCGCCGGCATCATCACCATCGAGGACATCGCCGAGGAGATCGTCGGCGAGATCGA
>NZ_CALLZT010000098.1:0-7332 GCF_937858515.1 uncultured Gordonia sp.
AGCGACGAAGGAGCGAAGGTCACGAAGGGTCCGGCGAGATGAGGCTCCCAAACCGAACACCCCGCCCCATCCCCAACCGGAACACCCCTCTTGATCCCTGAGGCTGAAGCGACGAAGGAGCGAAGGTCACGAAGGGTCCGGCGAGATGAGGCTCCCAAACCGTTCACCACGGTCACGAACCCACCGCCTTACGACGGCTGTGCACCCCGACCACGACGACCAGCGAAATCAGTACCAGCACAATGGACATGGGGATGGCCCGTTGGGGGTCGTCGATGGCGTCGACGTAGATGGCCAGGGGCGCGGTCCGGGTGACGCCGGGAGCGTTGCCGGCGAAGGTGATGGTGGCGCCGAACTCGCCGAGCGCCCGCGCGAACGACAGCACCAGCCCCGCCAGCACCGACGGCGCGATCAACGGGATGGTCACCTTCCACAGCACCCGCGTGGGCGAAGCCCCGAGCGTCGCAGCCACCTCCTCATACCGGGTGCCCGCGGACCGCAACGCGCCCTCGACGCTGATCACCAGAAACGGCAGCGCCACAAAGGTTTGCGCGAGAATCACGGCGGTAGTGGTGAAGGCGATATCGATTCCGGCCTCACGCATCGGCTGTCCGAGAATCCCGAGCTTTCCGAACGTGTACAGCAACGCGAGACCACCGACTACCGGCGGCAGCACCAAAGGCAGCAGCACCAGCGACCGAAGTACCCGCACGAGCAGGCCGTCGTGCCGCGAAAAGACCACGGCCATCGGCACTCCCAGTAGTACGCACAACCCAGTGGTGGCCGCCGACGTCTGCAGCGACAACCGCAACGCCTCCCGCGACGACTGCGAGGCCCCGGGCGGGCCGAACGTGCCCCGGGGCGTCTGGAGCCCCACCGCGGGGGGGGGGAGCGCGATGACGGTGCCCCCCACCGCCGCAATGAGATACACCCACCAGGGCGCCCGTCTCATGGCTTGCCGAAACCGGCCTCTCCCAGGATCTTCTGCCCGGTCTCACCGAGCACCAGTTCGGCGAACTCCTTGCCGACGGCGTCGTTGGCCGCGCCCGAAACGGTGGCGATCGGATACTTGTTGACGACCTCGGCGAATGCCGGATCGTCGACGGTGGCCACCTTGTCGCCGGCCGACTTGGCGTCGGTGACGTACACGACGCCCGCATCTGCCTGTCCGGTGGTGACCTTGGTGAGCACCGCCGTCACCGACTGCTCCTCCGAGGCCGCCTTGACAGTGACGCCGGTGTTCTTCTCGACGGTCGCGGTGGCGTTACCGCATGGCTGCGCCTCCTGGCAGACGACGGTGGTCACCCCCGCCTTGTTCAGATCAGCAAAGGACGCAATACCTTTCGGATTTCCGGGGGCGGTGACGATGACGAGCGTGTTGGTGGCGAAGATCTTCGGGTCGGTGGCCTTGTCGCCGAGCTTTTCCATGTTCTTCTCGTCTGCGGAGGCGAACACATCGGCGGGCGCGCCCTGTTTGATCTGGTTGACCAGCGTCGACGATCCGTCGAACGACAGCGACACCTTGACGCCGTCGTTCTCCTTCTCGAACTCACCCGCGATCGCGGTGAAGGTGTTCTTCAACGACGCGGCAGCGTACACGTTGAGCGTCACCGGACCGGACGCGGCCGAGCTCGACGCCGCGTCGTCACCGTCGTCGGACGAGCAGCCCGCCACCACGAGCAGGGCCGCGACCCCCAATACTGCCCCGAGTTTCTTCATCGTTGTTCTCCTTTGACTTCGACGATCACCGTCGTCGCTTTGACCACTGCCGTGGCGACGCTGCCCGGCTCCAGTGCCAATTCTCTGGCCGCTTCCGAACTCATCAGTGAGGTGACCTCGAACGGCCCGCACTGCATGGTCACCTTGGCCATCACCGTGTCGGTCTGGACGTCGGTGACCAGGCCGGTGAACCGGTTGCGGGCCGAGCGCAGCACGCCGCTGCCGTCGTCGGCGGGTTGCTGTGCGCGGCGGCGGGCGATCTCGGCGAGCGCGGCACCGTCGACGGTGGTGACGCCCTCACCGCTGGTGGCGGGCAGTTCACCGGCGGCGATCCAGCGGCGCACGGTGTCGTCGCTGACGCCGAGCAGCGTCGCAGCCTCGCTGATCCTGATCGCAGACATGGTGGCAACCATATCCGCATTCGCGGATTTTTTCGCTGACATACTCCTCACATACCGACCAGGCCCTGGGGTCCGGTATCCGGATCACGACAGTCGGCTCATCGCAAGGGACTTTCACCCGGTAAATAGGTCGCAGGTTGTCCGCTTTGCTCCCTATCCTGGGTGACCATGACCACTCCACACCGAACGCCCCTCGCCATCGAAGCGGATAACCTGGTGAAACGCTTCGGCGACTTCACCGCGGTGAACGGCGTCAGCTTCACGGTGCCGGAGGGTTCAGTCCTCGGGCTGCTCGGCCCCAACGGTGCCGGCAAGACCACCACCGTGCGCATGCTCGCCACGCTGTCACCGCCCACCAGCGGCACGGCCCGCATCGCCGGCTACGACGTCACCCGCGAACCCGACCTGGTCAGGCAGAACATGGGCCTGACCGGCCAGGCGGCCACCGTCGACGAGTATCTGACCGGCCGCGAGAACATCCGGCTGATCGGTGGTCTGTACGGCATCGGCCGTCGCGACATCGCCCGCCGCGGCGACGAGTTGCTCGAACAGTTCTCCCTCACCGACGCCGGCGACAAACAGGTCCGCTCATACTCAGGCGGTATGCGCCGACGCCTCGATCTGGCCGTCAGCCTCATCGCCGCCCCACCGGTGCTGTTCCTCGACGAGCCCACCACCGGCCTCGACCCGCGCAGCCGAAATGAATTGTGGGAAGTGTTGCGTGCGTTGGTCAATGACGGCACCACGCTGTTGCTGACCACACAGTACCTGGAGGAGGCCGATCAACTCGCCGACGACATCGTGGTCATCGACAAGGGCGAGATCATCGCGCACGGAACTCCGCTGCAGCTCAAGGAGCAGGCCGGCGCGGCCAGCCTCGAACTCACGGTGTCCGACGCCGCCGACATCGACGCCGCGGCGGCATTGCTGCGCAAGGGCGGCGGGGAGGTGTTCATCGACCGCAACGCCCGGCGACTCACCACCCCGGCCGGCGGCCTCGGCGACCTCACGCGGGCCGCCGGGTGGCTCGACGACAGCAAGATCTCCGTCGACGACCTGGGTCTGGCCCGGCCCAGCCTGGACGACGTGTTCCTCGCACTGACCGGACATCGCGCCGAGGATGACGAAAAAGACACCGACACAACCGAATCCGGCCTGGCCACCAGTGGCACCGGGACTGAGGAGAAGTCACGATGACCAGCGAATCCACCACCTCGACGGCGGCGGCCCGCACCGTGAACCGCCCGCAGATCAATCCGACCAACCTGTGGCAGCAGGCCGGACTCATGGTGTGGCGCAACCTGATCTACACCAAACGCATGCCGGAGATGCTGTCGGACGTGACGGTGCAGCCGATCATGTTCGTGCTCCTGTTCGCGTTCGTGTTCGGTGCCGCGATCGACGCCCCGGGCGCGTCGTACAAGGAGTTCCTGCTCCCCGGCATCATGGGTCAGACGATGATGTTCACCGCGTTCATCGTCGCTTCCGGCCTCACCAACGACTTGGAGAAGGGCATCATCGACCGGTTCCGGTCGCTGCCCATCCAGCGGTCGTCGGTGCTGGTGGGGCGGGCGCTGGCGAGCCTGCTGCATTCGTCTATCGGCATCGTCGTGAT
Source organism: uncultured Gordonia sp. (assembly GCF_937858515.1). NCBI lineage: Bacteria > Bacillati > Actinomycetota > Actinomycetes > Mycobacteriales > Gordoniaceae > Gordonia > uncultured Gordonia sp. Next base: position 3,736 of record NZ_CALLZT010000098.1, read on the forward strand.
GGCGCTGACCGGTCTGATCATCGGCTGGCGAATCCGCACCAACGTCGTCGACGCCGTCGTCGGTTTCGCGTTGGTGCTGCTGTTCGGTTTCGGGATGATCTGGTTCGGCGTCCTCGTCGGCTCGTGGCTGCGCAGTGTCGAGGCGGTCAACGGATTCCTGTTCTCGACGCTGTTCCCGCTGAGCTTCCTGTCCAACGCGTTCGTGCCCACTGGGCCGATGCCCACGGTCCTGCGGGTCATCGCCGAATGGAACCCGATGTCCTCGCTCGTGCAGGCGCTGCGCGTGTCCTGGGGCAACGGCCCGGACATGCCCGACGCCGCACTGCCCCTGCAACACCCGGTGCTCTCAACGGTGATCTGGTCCCTCGCCCTGACCGCGGTCTTCGCCCCGTTCGCACTGCGCGCCTACCCCCGCCGCACGGCCGACTGAGGATTCAGCTCGCCACGATCATGGTGTAGTAATTGAAGCCGTGCCCGCCCGGACCGGTGCAGTAGAACGCGCCGTGAAAGCCTGTGTAGCACTCGGATCCGCCGCGCGAGACCTTGGATCCGGCGGTTGCTCCGGAGCCGGTAGGCACACCCACCTCGTCAATCGGCGGATTGCCACCGGGCAGCGTGTACGGCGTGCCGATTCCGAGTCCCGGATGTGCGGGCAGGAACGGCACGTCGATCACCATCTGCCGCACACCGTACGGAAGGTAGACGTTGGCTTTGCCCAGTCCGAGGTACTGCTGGACCGGAACCGAACGGCCCAGGTCACAGCCGACTTTGCCCGAATCGGTGATCGCGCAGTTGAAGCCGGCCGCCGAGAAGTAGGTGGCGCCCGAGGGTGCCGCAGCAGCCGAAGGTGCAGCGGCCATGGCGGTCCCTCCCACCAGGGCCGCCACCCCCAACCCTGCCGCGATCGACGTACGCAAACACCGTGACCTCGACGACGTTCGTGACTTCCACATGGGCCCGCTCCCAACCTTGTCGATATCAGGAAGGTCGGCCCGGTGCGCGCCGCTGTTACAGGCCGCACCCGTGTGTTCACGCGGTGAGCGCAATCGCCTCCAGCGGATCGGTGTAGATGGCGTCGAGGGAGACCGCGCCGGCTGCCTGCTGCTGGACCGTGGTGCCCGAGCGGGATACCCGCACGTCGCGACGCTCGGCGACGGAAGTTTCGCGGACCGCCTTGGCCAGGGTCGGCAGCGTCGCCGGGTAGTCGGTGAACGCCTGCCCGCCGAGGATGATGTGGTCGGGATTGAAGATGTCTGCGATCAGCGCGACGGTCCGGCCCAGCACTTCGGCGCGTTCTTCGAGCAGCGCGCGGGCGGTGGGATCACCGTTTCGGGCCAACTCATGCACCTGGTCGACGTCCTGCACGTTCAGGCCGTTGGCGTTCGCGGCGTCGACGATGCCGGTGTCGCTGGCCGTGTCTTCGAGTCGTCCGGTGCACTGCGGGTCGAGCAACCGGGTGCCGCCGACGGGGAAGTGTCCGATGACCGGCGGGCCGGCAGCGGGGGTGTGCACGGTGCCGTCGACGCTGAACGCGATGCCCACCATTTCGCGGGCGTAGAAGTACAGGAAGCTGGACCGCTTGTCGTCGGGGTTGACGACGAGTTCGGCGGCGGCCATCGCCTCCACATGCGATGCCACCGACACGGGCAGCCCGAGCGATTCGGCGATCACCCGGCCGACGGGGGCCTCCTGCCAGCCCAGACGCGGATGGTCGACGACGCCGCCGTTCGACACCCGGCCACCGATCGCGACGCCGGCCCACAGCACGCGACGTCCGGCCCAGCGTCCGACGAACCGTCGTGCGCTGGCCCCGATCGCGGCCAGGGTCTGCTCCGGGTTCTCGGCGGTGGGAGTGGCGATCTGGATGGCGCCGACGACGCGATGGAGCAGGTCGTAGGTGGTGATCGCGGTGACCTTGTAGCCGATGTGGATGCCGACCGTCAGGAAGTCGGTGACATTCAGTTCGAACGGGAGACGCGGCCGGCCGATGGCACCGGCAGGAGCGAGGTCGGCACGTTCCCGGATCAGCCCAGCCTTGAGCAGGGCGCCGACCTGCCGGTTGACCGTCGAGATCGACAGCCCGGTCTGCGCGGCGGCGTCGTCACGGAACACCGGACCGGACAGGCGTGCGGCCCGCAGCACGAGTGCGGCCGGTTTGCTGGGGAGCTGGAGTTGGGGCGTCGCGATGTGAATCTGGCTTGCCCCCCTTCCCGGAATCGCCCCGTCGGCGAGCGCGCGTCGCAGGGGTGCTGTCGATTCTCCCGCATGTCGGGGCGCGGCGGTACGGGGACGCGCCGGACCCGATCCGTACGCGAGGGGACGGGTCTGCCGTGGGGTGCGGGGCAGCGTCGCAAAGGTTTCGACGGAGGCAGAGCGATCAAGAGTTGCGGTCATGGCTGTGGTGTCCTTGCTGGAGGGGCCACACCTGCGCGGTCAACGACGATGTCACACCGAAGGTGTGGGCACGGTTGAGCGGGCGTCGGCGGGGCGAATGTACTGAGGGGAGGTGGGGACGATCAGTGCATTCGACAGCAACACAGCGGACGGACCAGCGGCAGCCGACAGCCCATGGCGACAGTCACGGCGGTGACATCGCTGGTGGGGTGGCTCGGGCTCGTCATGGCCAAAAAACTAGCATGCACGTGGCGTGATGTATCCCCCCGATCTCAGCGCGAACACGGCACGAGGTTTGGTTCAGGCGGGTGGAAAATAGCCTTTCACCGGCCCGTTTACCCTCGGCCGGCGGGACTGTCCCCCTTTGTGTTCACCCTGAACTTAACTGCCGGATCCGGCCCGCGGATGCCGCACACCTGTGCTTTCGAGGATTCCGTCGATGTCGGGACGGGTGACGGTGAGCAGGGCGATCACGATCCCGATGACCACCCCGAGCATCGTGTCGAGCACGCGATCGACCGCGATCGACGGGTCGAGGCCCACGCTCAATGCCGTCATCAGCAACGCCATCGGCGTCACGACCGTCGACGTGATGGCGTAGTTCCAGGGCGCGCAGATCTCGGCGATGATCTGCAGCACGATGATGGCGGCGATAGCTCCCCAATGCCCGAGCGGCAGCGCCAGCAGCACGGCCGCGATCACCCCGCCCACGACGTTGCCCACCAGCCGCGCGATCCCACGCTGCACCGTCCGGTGATACCTGACCCCCTGCATCGCGGCGACCGCACCCATCGACGCCCACAGCGGATGCGACAACCCCCCCCCCCCCGCCACCGCCCCACTGATCCCGGCCGCGACAACACTGCGCGCAGCGGTATGCACATGATCGCTGTGCGGACGCCGACTCAAACAAGCCCACACAGACTCATAAACGGGACCGTCCCCCTCCGCACCAACCTCTTCACCCCCCGAGACAGCACCCTCCGCACCAACCTCCTTGATCCCTGAGGGCGACGCAACGAAGGAGCGAGCGTCACGAAGGGTCCGGCGAGACGAACACCATGACCGGACCACCCCAAACCCCCGCCGCACCCCGTCCACGACCCAAGGCGACAACGAAGCCACAACCCCGCCCACCCCCCCCACCCCCCCCGCCACCCCCACCCCCCCCACGTCCCCCAACCCCCCCACCCACCCCCCCCC
>NZ_CALLZT010000099.1:0-3931 GCF_937858515.1 uncultured Gordonia sp.
GCCGTCGTCACCGCCGACGGGCCCGGCAGGCACGTCACCGGCAGCCCGGCGTCGACGCAGGCCCGGACCACGGTGTAGCCGGGATCGCTGACCGATGGCATACCCGCGTCGGTGATCAGCAGCACCGTGGCACCCCCGGCGACCGCATCCACGAGCTGCGGGGTGCGGGCCGATTCCACGTGGTCGTAGTAGCTGACGATCCGGCCGCCGATCTGCACGTCGAGGGAGGCGGCCAGGTTACGGGCCCGGCGGGTGTCCTCGGCGGCAACCACGTCGGCGGTCCGCAGTGCCGCACACAATCGGGCGGAGGCATCACCGGCCTGCCCCATCGGGGTCGCGGCCAGCACGAGCCGGCCGACGGCAGTCTCGCCTGGGGAGATCTCGGGAGCGCTCACCGACTCAGGGTAGCCGCGCCCCCGGCCCGCGCTCACTGCGGCGACGCACCGCCGCGAAGATGCCCTACCATCGAGCGGGTGACGTTGACCGCCGACAGCCGCGTGTACCGGCACGACGCACCGGCTCAGGAGGTTCCCGCGACGACCGCACAGGATCCCGGCCCCCTGCTGGACGTGCCGGGAACGTCCGAGGACCTGGGCACCGCACCAGGGCCGCACATCCCACAGCCGGTGTTCGGTGCCACCGACCGCGTCCGCGGCCTTGTCGTCGGGCTGATCCTGACGCTGGTCGCCGCGGCTACCCGGCTGTGGAATCTGTCACACCCCACCGACCAGGGCACGCCCGTCTTCGACGAGAAACACTACGTGCCGCAGGGCTGGCAAGTGCTGACCGGCGGCAACTGGATCGAGGACAACCCGGCCTATGGGCTGGTCGTCCACCCGCCCGTCTCGAAATGGTTCCTCGCACTCGGCGAATGGATGTTCGGCTACGGTCCGGTCGGCTGGCGGATCATGCCGGCGATCGCCGGGATCGCGATCGTGGTGATGATCTACCGCGTGGTCCGCCGGCTCACCCGCTCGACGCTGGTCGGTGCCATCGCCGGGGTGTTCGCGATCTGCGACGGCGTGCTGTTCGTGCAGTCGCGGATGGGGATGATCGACATCCTGCAGACCGTGTTCATCGTCGCCGCGTTCACCGCGCTGGTCGCCGACCGCGACCAGGTGCGGGCGCGAATCGACCGGGTGTACCGCGAGGGCCGCATCCACGAGAGCGTGTACGGGCCCCGCTACGGCTTCCGCTGGTACCGGTTCACCGCCGGGGTCATGCTCGGCCTGACGTGCGGCACCAAGTGGTCGGGCATCTACTACGTGATCGCGTTCGGCCTGCTGGCCATAGCCTTCGACGTGGCCACCCGCAAGGCGTACCACGTCCGCAAACCCTGGATGGGCACCCTCGTCCGCGATGTGCTGCCGACCGGGATGAGCCTGGCCGTGCTGCCGGTACTGATCTATCTGGCCACCTTCGTGCCGTGGTTCAACTCCGAGACCTCGGTGTATCGCTATCAGGTGGGCAACACCATCGGCACCGGGGGTCCGTTCGCGTGGGTGCCGGGCGCCTGGCGTTCGCTCTGGTACTACGAGTCCGGGATCCTCGAATTCCATGCCGGCCTCACCAACGCCGCCGGCAACCACCACCCGTGGGAATCCAAACCATGGACGTGGCCGATGAGTCTGCGGCCGATGCTGTACGCCATCGAGAACGGACCCGACCAGTGCGGCTCGGGTGAATGCGTCCGCGCGCAGATGCTGATCGGCTCACCGGCCATGTGGTGGCTCGCCGTGCCGATGCTGCTGTGGGTGCTGTGGCGGCTGGCGACGCGACGCGACTGGGCGCACGGCGCCGTCCTCGTCGGATATCTCGCGGGCATCCTGCCGTGGTTCACCTCGATCGACCGGCAGATGTACTTCTTCTACGCCACCGCGCTGGCACCGTTCCTCGCGATGGGTCTGGCCCTGTGCTGCGGTGACCTGCTGCGCTCGACTACGGCCCGCGTCCGGCTCCCCCATCTGCCGGGTGCCCCGGTCGTGGTGCGCAGCGAACGCCGCGCCCTCGGGATACTCGTGGTGTCGATCTACGTCGCGCTGGTCGTCGCCAACTTCGTGTGGCTGTGGCCGATCCTCACCGCGAGCCCGATCTCACCCGCGCAGTGGCACAACCAGATCTGGCTGCCCAGCTGGGGCTGATCGGCCGGTCAGCCGGGGAGCTCCGCACGCGCGATCGGGCATGCCAGGCATCGCGGACCACCGCGGCCCGTCCCCAACTCGCCGCCCTCGATTTCGATGACCTCGATACCGGCGGCCCGGAGGCGACGGTTGGTCTCGGTGGCGTGCGCATAGGCGACGACGATCCCGGGTGCCACCGCCAGTGTGTTGCTGCCGTCGGCGCCGTACACCGGCAGGTCCCCGGCACTCGGGTCGAGCGCCGTCTCGATCACCCGGAGCCTGGCCTCACCCATCGCGGAGGCTGCAACGTCGGCGAACTCGCCGGGACCGGTGACCGTCAGTACGTCGGGGTCGCCACCGGGCACCCGGGAGACCGTGAACGTGGGGGCCCGCCGCACCTGCGGATTCATCACTATCGCGTCGGTGTCGACCATCGTCGCCATCGTGCCCAGATGCATGTAGGCCCGCGACTGCGCGATCCCGACGGCCAGCACCGTATGCGCCAACTCGTCACGAAAGAGGCTGCGCGCCAACGCCTCCACCCCGGCGGGAGTGGTGCGTTCACCGACACCGACGGCCACCACACCCGGTGCGAGCAACAGCACGTCGCCGCCCTCGACCGGCGCGGTCCGCGACTCGTAGGCGCGCCGGGTGCCGAGAAAGCGCGGATGATGAGCGAAAACCAGGTCGGTGAGCGAGGTTTCGCGGCCGCGTGCGGCGAATGCGAGCCGGGTGATCGCGAACCGCTCGCCCACCCAGAACGAGCTGTCGCGGGTGAACATCAGGTTGGGCAACGGGTCGACCACGAAATCGGTCGGGGCATGCATGAATCGAACCAGCGACATGGCGGATCTACCGATACCCGAAGGCAATTCGCCGAACTCCAGGCCCGCGATCAGCACGTTCGCCAGATCGTCGGGTGCCAGGGCCCGCAGATACGCCGACACCTCCGCTGCCAGCCGCGGCCCCAGCCGCCGTTCACTCACCGCGGCGGAGATCCCCTGAATCCGCGCCGCCCCGCTGTGGGCGATGGTCTGCGGCAACAGCTCCCCGAGCAGCAGGACCTCCGCGCCACGGTCGCTCAGCACCCCCGCGAACGCATCGTGCTCGGCCCGCATCCGCTCGAGTGAGGGAACGACGTCGAACAGCAGTTGGTCGCGGTTGGTCTCGGTCAGCCGGGCCAGTTCGGTACCCGGCCGGTGTAGCAGAACCGTCCTCAGCTTGCCGACCTCGGAGGTCACCCCAAATTCACCCATGGCACCAACTTAACGGTCGGTATCCGGAATCCGGGTCCGCGCGCCGGTCTTGCCGGCGATACGAACCGGTGCGGTCTCGGGTGCGAACAGCCACATCAGCAATGCCATCGTCGTCACCGCACCGGTCACCACGAACGCAGTGGTGAAACCCGCCGTCGACGCGATGAAGCCCACGACGACCGGGCCGCTGACCGCACCGAGGTCCGAAGCCATCGAGAACGCGGCCAGCGCCGACCCGCCGCGCACCCGGTTACCCAGCACGTCGGCCAGCGTCGCCTGCTGGGTGGGGACGAACAACCCCGAACCCAGGCCCGCCACCGCCGAGGCGATCACCGTCGCCACGATCGACGAGGTGAATCCCATCACCGCCGTTGCCACCGACACCACCGCCAGACCCGGCAGGATCACCGTCCTGCGGCCGCGGGAATCCGAGAGCCGTCCCGCCGACATGATCGCGACGACATTGCCGGCGGCGTAGGCGGCAAGCACCACCCCGGCCAGCGCCGCGTCCTCACCGAGGCCGTCGACGACGAACAGCGGCACCACCGCCACCCG